>DAISHP010000133.1:0-5674 GCA_036822475.1 Bacillota bacterium | reverse complement strand
CTAAAAATGGTGACAGAGTGACCACCCAGCCCGCCGCCCGTTTAGGCGGGGTTCCAGTCGCCCTACAGGCTCCTTCCATCCCGCCTAAACCGATATATCTCTACTCGGAGGGGGTGATTAAAAAATCAAGTGCGATATCGTGAGATTTTTAGCCGGAAAAGTATCCTAAATGTAAAAGCAAATTAGTATCCTGATAATCATAACTAATACATAAGGATGGCAAACTTTTCGAAGATCAAGTGGTCAATTTTTTGATTGACAAAAGCACGGTAAGCATAACCAGTCCGGGCCAAGAATTTACTTTAAACTATGACCCTGACAAAACAGATAAAAATCCGGACCGTTATCCGCGGGCCTATTACTGGCATACAAAGGCCCAAAAATGGGTTGCTTTGGCCACCTATCCTGCTGGCAGCGGCAAGGTAAGGGTAATCAACGACGGTAATTACTCTGGCTGGTTTGCTGTGTTTGGCGTTATTCAGCCTTCCTTTACAGACGTAAAAGGACACTGGGCTGAAGATACCGCTGACAGGATGAATGGCCTTGGATTTTTAGAGGGTTATCCAAACCAGGCTGATTTAAATGCTCTGTCAGGTCGGCCGGCAGGATTGGAACGGAAAATAACCCGGGCTGAGTTTGTATCTATCTTGACACGTATTTTAGGCATGAATCCGGGAGATGTAATGTATAGTATACTGAAGCGGCCTTCTGTTGCGGAACGGGACCGTATCCTGGCTGGATGGGAGGGGGTGCCTGACTGGGCTCGGGATAATATTGCTGCCGCCCTGGCCTCAGGGTTAACATCCGGTAAGGGGGCCCGTCACTTTGCCGGAGATGTGCCCATTACCCGTATTGAGGCAGCAGTGATGGTTTCAAATCTGCTTAAAAAGTTACCCGGTTATCCTTATCAAGTTGCCGATTTATCCACCTTCCGGGATGCCGCAGAGGTACCTGACTGGGCAAAAGGGAATGTGGCAAAAGGAGCCTTAACGGGTTACCCGGACCATACGCTTAAGCCTAATGCCGACATTACAAGGGCTGAGTCCATGGCGGTGCTGATCAGGCTTTTACGTGAGCTTAACTGGTAGGAAAAGCGAGGGGTGCACCTACGTCCCGGTGCGTTACCTGGCCTATGCCCTGGGCGTGCCGGAGGAAGGCGTGCGTTGAGACGGCGCTACCCAGACCGTGAGCTTGCGCAAGGGAGCATGCCTGGGAGTACAATCGAAAAACCCGGGTAAGCCAGGCAGAGTAAATCTCTGCCAGAGTCCAGCAGGCATGGTGTAAACGTTTGTAGTTGGAGAAGGCAAGGTATTCACCCCGTCTTGCTTCTCGGGGACTCTGGTATTCGTGCAGATGTACTTGCCGGTCAGCTGAAACTCAGAAGCTTCAGCTCCGGCGTTTCTTTCGCAAGCAACGCGAAGTGCCGGTTGCGGTGAACAAGCGTGCAAGAGTAATGGAACGCCCACGAAGCAATGAGGAGGTCAACCAGAGGAACAATCAGGCCCTGCCGCCGCAAGCGGAAGCCGAGGAAGGCAGCGCGTTCCCAAACCGTATTTTCGCTTTCAAGCAGGGGTAAGGCTTTTAACATCTCGGTTAGCTCTGTAAACTGCCTTTCGTCCCGGGCACCCAGAAGAATCTCCGTTTTTACGGGCGGAGCAATGACTACAGTCCCCCGCAGCAGCGCCTCCCTCAGCCAGCTGGCGACCTCCGGTCGCCCGCCGGGGCGCAGAGCTTCGATCCAGACCGATGTATCGACCAAGAAGCGTTCACTCATCCTGCCGGAGCTCCTCAAGAAGGCGGTCGTTTATCGCCAGGTCAGTTTTGCCCAGGCTTGCGGCGAGCTTTTCTATGCGTTTGCGATGGACAAATTCCGTGAGGGCTACTTCGATGGTTTCTGTAATTCCCTTTAACCCCGCCAGGTCCATGGCTTCGCGTAAAAGCTTTCGATTAACATAGAGAGTTGTTTTCAACGTCAGTCACCTCGTAATCAATTATAGCAGAAGTATTTGATCTGTCAAGACAGACATGGTAACCCTCCGTCCTCACTGTGATTTTTCCCGGACGGAGAAGATGTAGGCGTTCTGCTGGCGGTGGCTGATGCCAGGATGAGATAATGGACCCAGAAATTTAGACAGCGAAAACGGGGAGGTTAAGAACCAAATGTCTGTTCGCATATTCACCGGACTTTAAAACGAAAATTGTCCTGGAAATTCTCCGGGAGGAAAAAAACTCTCGCCCAACTGTTTAGCAAGTACGGGGCCCGCGCGGTGGAGGAGGGCCTGGCCGCCTACGACTCCTTCATGGCCGTAAACAACTGCGTCAGCCGGAAGCGTTCTGCAAGGTGGTGCCCCGCCGAAAAAAGACGGCCTGCGGGGCTCCCTTGAAAATAACAGGCACAAAGGCAACAGGCACAAAGGAAAATATGCCTGCCTTAGGCCTCATTTTCATGATTAATGCCGAGAACAAATGTTCTCATGGGCAACTCCCTGGGAAAACAGCCAGCCGGGGAAAGTCTTCCGAAGGCCTTCCTCGCCGGCGGGAAAACCTTAAACAAGCCGGGCTTTCCTTCGGCGGGAAATTTGACCAGGCGGCAAAAGGGGAGTGTTCGCGCTGTTTAGAGAAGAAGGGAGACCTTTCCTCGAACAACGCTTACTGAACTACCACCGCCATCTTGTCCTGCAGCGCACCCACGTTGGTTATCGCCACTTTCTCTCCGGCCTGTAGTCCATTGAGCACGATCACCTGCGCATCATTCTTCAGGCCTAAAGTGACCGGTCGCCGCTCCACCGTGCCGTTTTTGACCACGAATACATAGTCCTGGCCGTTGTCCGTCCGGATGGCCGCCGCCGGAATAACGACGCCTTTCGACGAGGTTACCTTAAAAGACGCCCTGGCCGTCATGCCCGCCTTCAAGTCACCCGGGTTGGGCAGGGTAATCTCCACCGGGAAAAGCTGGCCGATCTGGGCGGCCAGCGGTCCCACCCGTGTCACCGCTCCGGTAAACTCCCGGCCCGGCAGCGCGTCCACGGTGACGGTAACTTTTTGCCCGCCAGCCAGCAGGGGAACTACCTCCTGGCTGATTGTCCCCTGGAGTTTCAGGGTCGAGGTATCGGCGATGGTCAGCAGGGGGCTCCCCGGCGCAGCCATTTCCCCGGGATTTACGTTCCGGTTGGTGACGATACCGCTGATCGGGCTGGTTATGCTGGCGTTGCTCAGGTTTACTTTAATGGTGTTGACCGCTGCTTCGGCCTGGGCCAGGCCGGAGCCGGAGGCAGTCTCGTATTGTTTTTTAGCAGTCTCGTATTGTTTTTGGGCCGCCGCGTAGCCGTTTTGGGCCTGTTCCAGTCTGGTTTGGGCGTCGTCTAGCTGGGTCTGGGGCGCCGCGCCGGCATCCGCCAGGGCTTTCATCCGGTCGTAATGTTTCTGGGCGGCGTCCAGGCTGACTTTTGCGTTGGCAATAGCGATTTGCGCTGCTTCCATCCCGATCCTGGCCTGCTCCGCCTGGTCCTGCACGCCCCGGACGGCGACCTCGGCCTGCTGGAGCTGAGCCTGCAGTTCCCTGGTGTCAATCTCCACCAGGAGCTGGCCGGCCTGCACCCGGTCGCCGACGTCAGCTTTTACCGCCCTCACCTGTCCCGCCAGTTTGCTGCTCACGCTGGCCGTCCGGGCCGGGACCAGGGCGCCGGTTACCTCTACTGTTGCCGTCACTTCTCCCTGCCTGGCAGCGACCGCCTGCACCGTTACCTGGTCGCTGGCCTTGGCCCGGAAGCCGCAGCCGGCGGCGGCCAGGACAAGGGCGCCGGCAAGCAAAAGGGCTATCGCTTTTTTCCCCCGTACCTTCATGGCTAAAACCCCTTCCGCAATGAATGTCCTCTATTTAAGGTGAATCCTCACCGTGGCGTTCATCCCCGGCATCAGCCTGACGTCATTGGCGTCTACCAGCTGGATCTTCACCGGGATTACCTGGGTCACCTTGGTGTAATTCCCGCTGGCATTCTGGGCCGGCAGCAGAGAAAAGACCGCCGTCGTCGCCCGGCCGATGCTGGCCACCCGGCCGGTGAACTGCCGGTCCGGGAAGGCATCCAGGCTTACCTCCACCGCCTGGCCGGGTTTCACCTTTTCGATGTCCGTTTCTTTAATGTTGGCGCTGATATACAGATGTTCCGCGTCGGCGATAATCGCCAGGGGCATGCCCGGGGTCGCCATCTGTCCGACTATGGCCCTGGACTGGATCACCTGGCCGTCGATGGGGGCCTTAATTTCTGCCTTCTGGGCCATCACGCCGGCTGCCGCCCCCATTGCCTGCGGATTTACGGCGCTGGAAGTCAAGGCCGCCCCCAGGTCCTGGCGGCCCAGAACCTGTCCGGCCTTGACCAGGTCTCCCTCCTGAACTAACCAGGCAATCAACTTGCCGGGGATTTCCGGGGTAACCGTCACGGTGTCCGCCGCCACCCGGGCGTCGTCGGTTTTTGCAAAGTGTACGCCCTCGTAATAGTAGTAATAGGCGATGCCGCCGGCGCCTGCTAAAGCGAGGACAATGACCAGGATAACGATAAGCCTCCTTGGCACCTGATACTCACTCCTTTGGTTTTTATCCTCCGCCGCCAAAGCCCGGCCCGGCGCCTGCCCCCTTCCGGAGAAAGAAGGCCGGAATCACGCCGGTAAGGGCAATAACGGCCGCAATGAGGAAGATGTCATCAATCCCCCGCACGAAGGCCGCCCGGGCTACCATCCCCTGCAGGTAAGCGGTTCCGATGTTCTTCGCCTGGGCAGCGGCTGTTTCACCGCTGCCCAGGAAGGATTCCGCCTGCAGAAAAAAGGAGGTGACCGCCGGGTTGGCGGCCGTGAGCTGGCCGGCCATCTGCGTGGTATGAAAAGCAATCCGGTGATTTAAGACTGAGGTCAGGACGGCGATGCCAAAGGAACTTGCCACCCGGTTGATGACATTGGTCATGGCCGAGGCGCGGCCGACCATTTCAGGGGGCAGTCCCGCCAGGGCCGCCGTCTGAGCCGGCATGAGGGCAAAAGACATTGCCAGGCCCCGCAGGACCAGCCAGGTGATAATGACCCGGTCGGGTGTAACGACGTCGAGATAGTGAAAAAGATAGGTCGACCAGGCCAGCATCAGCAGGCCGGCAACGGCCAGGAACTTCGGCCCGATCCGGTCGTAGAGCCGCCCGGTAACAGGCATCAGCAGCCCCGAAGCCAGGGCGCCGGGCATCATGAGCAGGCCGGTCTCCATAGCCCCCAGGCCGCGGATCGTCTGCAGAAAAAGGGGGATGTAAAAGATCCCGGCGAAAAGGCCAATCGTCGTCACCGCGACCATAACGTTGGCCAGGGTGAAGGTAGGGTAGCGAAAAACCCGCAGGTCCAAAAGGGGGTTCGGGCAGGTCAGTTCCAGGTAGACAAACAGCCCCAGAGAAACAGTGCTGATATAAAAAAGGAGCACCGTCGGCTCTGCCGTCCACCCCCAGTCCCCGCCCTTGCTGAGGGCCAGGAGGAGGGTGAAGAGGCCGGTCCCCGCCGTAAGGGCGCCGCCGAGGTCGATGGTCCCCGCTTCAGCGGCCGGAAAATTGGGCAAAAAGAGCGTGGAAAGAAGGATGCCGACGGCGCCGATGGGCAGGTTGATCGTAAAAATCCAGCGCCAGTCCACGTATTCTACCAGGTAGCCGCC
>DAISHP010000132.1:0-5681 GCA_036822475.1 Bacillota bacterium | reverse complement strand
TCTTTTACCTGGCGGTTGAGGTTTTTAAAAATCCTACAGTAGGTTGACGCTATCCAGATTTTTGGTTGTTCTTGACGCCTTTTATTGGGTATGGTATAATTTGCACAGGTGCAACATTGTGTGTTGTCCGGGTATAATTGATTCTGTTGCGCAGGGGTAACGGCGTGGGGGCGAAATGGTTTCGACGGAGGACGAGGTGGCAGGAGAAGCGAGCCGGGGTTCCACCCGCCCGGAAAACGGTGGAAAAAACATAACTGCCAACGAAGAATACGCTCTGGCTGCTTAATTAGCAGCCCATCCGCCTTGCGCCCGGCCCGTGGCGCAAGAGACGGGTGTCGCCCCAACGGGCTGGCTACCGGGCCTATTCTCGGCGGTCCGGCGGGACATTCATCGAGATAGCTGCGCAAAAGCCCGGCTGCGGGCGTTTGCGGGGCGAAAACCAAAACGCAGCCTGCGCTCGGAGAAGCTTCTGTGGTCTCTCTTTCGGACGGAGGGTTCGACTCCCCCCGCCTCCACCAGTAGAAACCACAGACACCTTGAAGACAACTTCAACGGTGTCTTTTTTTATAATTTCTCCATTTAGCAAAGGTGTTGATAAGTGCCGGAAAGAAAGATGGACTGGTTAAAACAGGCGCAAAGGAATCTCTTGCATGCACAGATGGATCTAAAAGAAGGTTTTTACGAATGGGCCTGCTTTTCTGCCCAGCAGACGGCAGAAAAGGCGCTAAAGGCCGTTTACCAGAGCAGGAGCGAAGTGGCCTGGGGTCATTCGGTAAAGGAACTGCTGGAGGGGTTGCAAGGGATTCTGGACATTGAAACTTTGCTGGAAGGGGCCAAGATCCTGGATAAATATTATATTCCGGCAAGGTACCCAAACGGGTTTGCCACGGGTGCCCCGGTGGATTATTTTACCGAAAAGGAGGCTCGGGAGGCGGTTGGTTATGCGGCACAGATCATCCGGTTCTGTACAGATCATCTCGCTTGACGTTGACCGGATCATGAAGGGCCTGCAGTCTGCCGCCAGGAGATTGCGACAGAGCGATGAAAACGTCCTGGAAGTTTCTCTCTTCGGCTCTCTGGCCAGAGGAAGGGCCGTGCCGGGAAGCGACGCCGACGTCTTAATTGTCTTGAAGAGTTCTCCCAAACCACCCCTGGAGCGGGTAACGGATTTTATGGATTATTTCGGCGGCCTGGGGATAGGGGTGGACATTTTTCCATATACCAGGGAGGAGCTTAAGAACCATAAAAAAAATTTTTTCTGCGGGAAATATTAAAAGACAGGATGAGATTGGCCTGAAAAGTTCGCCTGTTTGGTTGGGGGAAATAAATGCTGGTCCTCACCAGGAAAAAGGCCAGTCTCTGGTCATCGGCTGGAACATTCGCATCGTGGTAGTGGAGGTCACCGGCCACCCCGTGTGCCTGGCCATCGAGGCGCCGCCGGAGGTGGCCATCTACCGGGACGAAATCTACCGAGCCGGGCAGGAGGAAAACCGCACCGCCCTGGTTGCAAGGGAGCTGGCGGCAAGGCTAAGCACGCAGGTCGAAACCAAAAACGAAAAAGCCGCCCGTAAGTAGCGCCTGCTTCGTGTCCGGCGGTTCGTAAAGGTATACCTTCTTCCCGGAGGGGACTTATAGAAAAGAGTTTTTCCCGGACTGCGCATGATGTGGATCACTGCCTGTAAACTGTGCTATAATATCTTAATGAAGGCACAAAGTAATGATGCTTACTGCACGAAGAGATCATGCAGTGAGCAAATTCTGGCTGTCTGAATTGCGCCCGGAAAAACCGGGAACCGGGAAAGGATGTGGGCATTATGCAATTGCAGACCATCCAGAGAAAACTGGCCGGGGTCTTTTTACCGGAGCAGGCAACGGTTCTGGCCGAAGTAATCCACGAAGCTTATACCGATCTGGTCAAGACCAGCGACTTCAATGAGTTAAAGGAAATAGTGCGGGACTTAAGCGTAAAAATGGGGGAGCTGGCCGAAGCCCAGAAGAGGACCGAACAAAGGGTGGAAGAGCTGGCCGAAGCCCAGAAGGAAACCCAAAAAGAAGTAGGCCGGCTGGACAGGGCTCTGCAAGAGCTGGCCGAAGCCCAGAAGAGGACCGAACAAAGGGTGGAAGAGCTGGCCGAAGCCCAGAAGAGGACCGAGGAGGAATTAAAGAAACTCGTTGGCGAACATAACGAAACGAGAAAACAGTTGGGGGGTCTTTCCACCACCGTGGGTTACCGGCTGGAAGACGAGGCGTTCAAGGCCCTGCCCGGCCTTTTGAAAAAGGACTTTGGCCTTTCCGTTCGGGGAAGGCTGCTGAGAAAATTTGTAAAGGACAACCGGGGCCGGCACGTCGAAGTGAATATCATCGGTGAAGGAGAAAAAAACGGTGAAGCCTACACCATCGTAGGGGAAAGCAAAAGCCAGCTCTCCAAAGGTGACGTGGACGATTTCATCCGGAGAAGGCTCAACCGCCTGGAGGGGATCTTTCCCAAGATTTTCCCTGTTCTGGTCACCCATATGATCAGCCAGCCGGACGCCGAGGACTACGCCCGGGAAAAGGGGATTGCCGTTTATTATTCCTACGATTTTTAAGTGGCGCAGCCAGCCGGAACAATCCCCGTTCCAGGCGAGGCTGTCCTCCTGAAATACAAAAAGCACCCTGTTGACGTCTTTTTTCGTTAGAGCTTCAGGCTAAAAAGCAGGGATGTCTCCTGCTTTTGCCTTTATCGGCACCAGTTCCAATTTGACTTGCCGGCTCAAATTTTTGGCGATTTTTTCAAGCGATCTCAAGGAAAAGCGAAAGTATTTGGCTTCCGGATGGTAAAGTAAAAAGAAAAGGCGGGCCGGGTTAAGTGGGGCGGGCCTGACCGGCAGGAAGCCTTTTGCCCCTTCCGGCTCTGGCTTTACCGCAAGGATGCAGGAACTGGCCGCCGGGCAGAAAAAAAGGAAAATTCCTCAGTAACCGGCGAATATAGCCCATGCGCAGGGGATGAATTACCAAAGGAGGAAATGTAAGTGCTCGATACTGCTAGACTTGCCCGGGCTGGTTTTGTGCGCAAATACGCCGCCGGCGAAATTATTTGCCGGGAGGGGGAACCCGGCGCGGAAATGTACATCATTTTGCAGGGAAAGGTGGAGATCGTACCCGGCGGCGGCAATCCGGTTATCCTGGCGGCCGGCGATTTTTTCGGCGAGATGGCGCTTCTGGATCACCAGCCCCGCAGCGCTGCGGCCAGGGCCGTCGAGGACGCCATTCTGCTGGTTTTAACGGAAAATAATTTTAAGGAAGTCATTGGGGCGGAGCCCCTGCTCGCGCTGCGGATATTGAAAGGGATGAGTGCCCGGCTGCGCAAGTTGGACGAAGAGTTACGGAATCTGAAGCGGGCCGCCTCTGCCGCCGCAGCGGAAGGACGGACGGAGGTGGCAGGCGACGAAGCGGGCGAGGAACTGGAAATGAACGATTCTCTTTCCTCCCTCCAGGTTTCCCCTGCCTCGGAACTGGAAGTATCGGATCCGGAGGAAGTTCTGGAGAGGAAAGCCCGTTTAGCCGCCGAAGGTTTGACCGCCAACCCCGGGGAGGGTCCGCCAGGAGCCTCACCGGCCGCCGCACCGGTCGGCCAGGGGGGAGTTCTCTATCCCAAAAAAGCTACCTGCCCGGTGTGCGGTTTTACCTTTCCGGTGACTGCCTTCATGGCCAGCAAATTGCGGGTGGTTCGGCAGGATACGGAACTGCGTAATCACTACGCGGATTTTGAGCCCCTTTTGTACAGCGCCTGGGTTTGTCCGGAATGCTATTACGCCGGCCCGCATGATTCCTTTAGCCAGCTGAATGCCCGCCAAAAGGCCGTGCTAAAGGAAAGCGCCCCGGCCCGCCGGCAAAAGTTCGGTGAGCTGGAGCAAGAAGGGAGTCCGGCGCGGGCGATTCAGGGGTACCTGCTGATTTTAGAAAACCTTGCCCAAGTCGGCGCCGATCCTGTTCAGAAAGGCCGGAGCTGGCTGCGTCTGGCCTGGCTTTACGATGACGCCGGCAATGAACAGAATGCCCGGCAGGCGCGTAAAAACGCCCTGGCGCTGTTTGAGGAGGCCTACTTCAATTCGGCGAAGGTCCTGTCCCCCGAACAGGAGCAGCAGATGGCCTACCTGATCGGAGAATTAAAGTACCGGCTGGGCGACGAAAAGGAGGCCCTGCATTTCTGGCGGCGCGCCGTCACGCAAAAAGGGGGGAACGCCCAGTTCACCCGCCAGGTGCAGGACAGGATTTACGCGGTGCGGGGGCAGGGTATGAAAAAGTAGCCGCCGTATTTAGTTATTTTCCTGTGTTCCATGAAATCTCCTCCACGAAGCTTGCGAACTCCGGCCGCTCGTAGGCAGCGGTAAGCAGGGGGCATTATAGATAAACATTCGCTCTGCGATTTCGGCCTTGTGCTCTAGCTGGAACTCCAGGTGCAGGATGAGTTCCTGGTCCTCCTGCGCAGGCCGTAGACAAAGTCCAGTCTCCTTTCCGGCAGGTTGATTTCCGGGTTCTCAATGGTATTTACGGTAGAAGCAAAAAGGCCCGCTCTTTTTCCTTATCAAGGGTGAAATAACTTTTTTCAACGTAACCTAAAGAATCGCCTAAATCGGGTCGATAACTTTAATAGGGTGCCTGCCGCGCCACGCTTTTGTCGGAAGGTTTCAGGCTTGGAAAAAGGGGGGGTTCAATGAAAATCACGAACAATTTTGATCCCCGGATGGTTGCCGAAGCATATCTTAAACGCGTCCAAAAAATAGAAAAAGACGAACAAGGGAATGTCCGCAAGGCTGACCAAAAGTTTACGCGGACCGACGAAATTGAGATTTCCGCCCGGGCGCGGGAGCTCCAGCTGTACCGCGTCCGTTTAAAAGAAATCCCGGAAGTACGGGCCGAACTGGTAAGCGCCATCAAAAAACAACTTGAACGGGGAACTTACCAGCTGGATGCAGAAAAAATTGCCGGGGGAATAGTGGCCGAACACCGGCTGGATAAGAGAGTTTAAATTGGGGAGGCGGCTGCTGGTGCCGGAAAACGGCTTTGAAATTTTGCTGGTTTTGTTGCAACAAGAACTGGCCGTAGTTGAAGAGCTGAAGGCAGCCGGAAACAGCTTAATTCACGCCCTGAAAGAAAACGCCGCTTCCGAAATTATCTCCGTGGCGGAGCAGCAGGAATTTCTGGCCGGCGAGCTGGCAAAACTCGAAGCGAAAAGGTTGCAGGTGCAGCAGGATTTAATTAATAATTCTAAAACAGATGCCCATTTTGGCGAAGTAACCTCCCTTGCTCCCGCCGACCTGCAGGACGCCTTAGCTTCGTTGTATAACCGGCTGGCCACTGCCGTCGCGCGGCTTCGGCAAATAAATGAAACGGGAAAAATTTTACTGCTCAGTGCTTTCCGGTTCCACCAGCAATTAACGAAACTGATTGCCGCAACGCAGGGAGAAATGTACGGCCCCAGAGGTTTTTTGCAAACGAAGCAAAAACCGGTTGGGGTTTTCGATCGCCAGGTATAGCAGTAAATCCAATTTTTAAATAAGGATGGTGCTTGCGTGATCTCCACTTTTTTCGGAATTGAAATCGCCCGCCGGGGCCTGATGGCGGGCCGCAATGCCGTGGACGTAACGGCGCACAACCTGGCCAACGCCAGTACGGAAGGTTATACCCGGCAGGAGCCG
>DAISHP010000131.1:0-5704 GCA_036822475.1 Bacillota bacterium | reverse complement strand
GGAAATAAACAAGCACCGGGACCATTTGCTTCATGAGATTAAATCGCTTTTGGGGCTCTTGTATCGTACCCGATTAATTAAGCTGAAATTAAAATCAATATAATTGGATAATAATAACAATTTAAACTTAAAAAATTTATTGCATTTAAGAAGGAAAATAGGATATAATAAAATAAAGAATAAAAGTAACAGAACAAGGAGAACAATGGCGTCACCTGTGGAGATATAACCGCGAATCATGACGCGGTTAGCCCAGGGACGCCTTCCTAATTTTTTATGACACTTTTTGTTGTATCAAAAAAGAAAACATTAAAAGTTCTGTCATTCCACCCAGTAGTAAAAAGCAAGTCATTTCTTCCTAGAGACAGTCGAAAAACCCTGTGAAAAAAACATGTTTTCTTAACCCAACTAACCTCTATTGGTAACCAATACCATTTAGTTAGGACCTAATGGTAAATGTTCGCTTTTGAAAAGCGAAATCAACTGGTGTCCATCTGAAGGAACCCTCCAATTTCTGGTTTGTTCCTTGAAAAAGGGTAGACTACCCCCTTTATACTGCAGGACCAATTTTGGCAGGCTTTAGACTGGCCAGCCTGATGTTGGCCCATCTCTTAATATTCACGGCAAGCGCGGTAAGCACAGCCTGGAACTCGACTTTTAAGCGTCCCCAGTAGCGGGCGCGCCGCAGACCATGGTGATAAACCAACTCTGCTCCCGTGCCTTCAATGGGGCAGCGCTTTTTGATTTCCAGTTTGTATTCTTCGGTCTTGCTGTACTCTAAAGCTTCCATTTGGACCTGGTAGTATTTGTTTACTGAGATGGTTCGACCGTTCTTGTTTTTGGTGCAGGCATCTCTTAATTCGCAAGTCCGACAAGCTTCTTTGGGAAAACGGTAGATAAAGGCCTGGCTGTTCTCGTTGTAAGTTTTCTTTACGGTGGTTATTCCTGCCGGGCACTTAACGGTCTGTTTTTCCGGATCGTAAGAAAAGTTGCCGTTGACCAGGTCTTCGGAGATTGCCTGCGGGTGAGGAGGGGTCACCAACTGGATGCCCATTTCCTTTAGCTATGGTTATCTCCCGTTCCATAGGCTCCGTCACCGATCATTTTTTCAGGGGTGAGGCCGGTTTCGGCGACCATTTCCTGGGTATTTTCTACTACCGGTTCAGAATCAGCAACGTTTCCCGGGGTGACGGTAATATTGGTGATGAACTTGCTTTCCACCGTTTCCGTAACGTGAGCCTTGTAACCATTAAACTTCTTGGTTTTGGACTTTGCTCCGTGCCTGGCTTCGGGGTCAACGGCGGAAATGATCCGGTCGGGGTGAGTTTCCTTACTCTCTTTGTAACCTTTTTCCGTAGGTTCGGTGTTCTCGTAGAGGAGGCGGATCAAAACACTTCTCCGGTAGGCCACCGAAGGGTGGAGATGATCGCGGTCTAAAAAGGCAACCAGCGCCTTAGCGTCTTCCACTATTTCGGTCAGCTTAAGTCGCCTTAGGAATTCGTCAGGCTCGTGTTTTAACTCCCTGGCCAGTTCCCCTTTCAGGTACTTGGCGGTGTCCAGCTTTTCTTCGGCCTCTTTAAACAGGTGGTAGTGGCGCTTTTTTAGCTGGCGCAGGCAGATCCTGATCCCCTCCCGGATTAATTCGGAGGCCGCCGGGACGGCCACGTTGGCGACAATGTGGAAGGAATCTGTCCGCTGGTTCTCGTGTTTCTTGATCAGTCCGGCGTCGGTAATCATCTTCACCAGCTCAAAAAGCGCTTCCTTGTGCTTTGAAGAGGCCAAAAGACGTTCCCGGAACTTGCCGAAGACGCTGTGGTCAAAGCCCATGTCGTCTAACTCCAGACCCAGGACATACTTGTAGCGGATGTCAAACCGGCAGGCTTCCTCCAGTTGCCGGTCGGATAAGTTAAACAAACGCTGCAGAACAAGGGCCTTCATCAGCACTTCCGGTTTTGCAGGCCGGCCGTTATCCGGGCAGTACAGGGGGGTGAAGTCTATCTTTTGGATAAACTCATCACAGATCTGGCGGATTTCCCGGTAGAGAATATTTTTCGCAAAAAGGTTTTCACACACAAACCGGGAATCAAACCAGGAGATCTGTTGTTCTTTGGTCGGCTTATACATGGTACCCTCCAAAAAGTTTTCTTTGGAGGTAATATTCGACATAAATGGTTATATTCCTTCTTTTTTAAGATAAAATTTCTTGTTTTTGTTAGTTTGCACAAGATCATAACGAAAAACTACTCGTTGTTATTTATTGGTAAACAAATGCAGGGGGTTTTTCGACAGTCTCTTTAAGGGAATATAACGCTACCTGGGTGATTGCCGAGTCTTCCCGTTACCCTAGGGTAAAATCCGTCACCGCCGACTTTGTCTACGTACTGATGCACGGCCCGCAAGCCATGTTCAGCTCCCTATACTCCGGTGAAGAATTAAACGAACTGGCTCAGGAGATAAAGCAATGGTTATCCTCGGGTCTGGATGTTTACGTTTATTTTAACAATGATTTTCATGGTTTTGCAATTGGGCGGCCGCTGGTAAGGAACATGCTCAGGCCAAAAGGAAGCAAGAGAAACAGCAGAGTGTGGGCGTAAGTGCGGCCGTTTCCGAGCGTTTCTTTGCAAATCAGGCCGCCCAGGGGCTTGTCGATGATATCGGGGAGCATGGAGCCGATTAACACCAGACGGTAATCCACCAATTCAACATGCTTTTCACAGTGCTTGCTAAAAGACCAACCACCCCAAAGTGGTGTCCGAAAATAAAGTAAACTTACGCATCAATCATTACCCTCTCTGGGTGGGTGTATATGTTCAGCCGGCCCTGACGCACAAAGCCTATCACGGTGATGTTCAGTTTTTCCGCCATATTCAAGGCTAAGTCGGTGGGGGCAGACCGAGATATGATTATGGGCACCCCGGCTCTTGCCGCCTTGACAACTATTTCGGAGGAAATTCGACCGGAGAGGATTATGGCTTTATCATTAAAGGGAACACCTTCCAGGAAGGCGCTTCCCAGCACTTTATCCACCGCATTATGCCGTCCTATATCCTCATAAAAGTAAATAATCTCCTGTGACGTGCAAAGACCAGCGCCGTGCGTGCCCCCGGTATCCCTAAAAACCGCCCCCAGGCTTTCCCTTCTCTCATCAAGCGCTTTCACCCGGTTAGCTGTAATAATGAAATCAGATTCAACAGGTTTCAACGCTGCATCGTTCATGAAATAGAACATAGAACGACCTCTCCCACAACAAGAAGCGAGACAGCGTTTCAAAAATAATGTTTCCGCTGGCGTAGACTGCGCAATCTCTGCCCAAACCAGGCCTTCGTCCAGTAAAACCTTGATGTCTATAAGGTCTTTTCTCTCCGCTACGATCCCCTCTACCAGCAAAAAGCCCGCAACCAAGGCATCTACCGCCTGGGGAGAACACACCATGGTCACAAATTCCTGATCGTTAAGAAAAACAGTCACCGGAACCTCACTGACTACTTGATCCTCTCCTCGCTCCGACGAATTGTCTCTTACCCGGATAAGCGGCACTCTAGTCGTTAGATTGCCCTGTTCCAACCTGGATACCTCCGCAACTTTCAGAATAACATATTCATCTAAACGCAACTCTTCAACCGGGAGATGGATCTTTGTTTTCCCTCCATCGTAAAAGCGCCTCCTTTGTGGTCCTCTCCCGCGTCATCCAACCAGGCAAAGAAGAGCAATCGGCAATGACGTAACCGTCTTCTCTTTTGAATAAAGTAACTTCTATGTTCTGGCTTAGTTTACTTGGTTCGATGATGTTTTTCAAGATCATAAAAGAAATCACTCCGCAGGTAAAAACGCCAGCGCGTTACTGATCTCCCTTCCCGGCTTCGTTAAATACCTGCCGCTGTACCACAGCCCAGACGAAGCCCCGCCGTCGAGGTTCATGGCGTCGGTCGCGCCCAGTTCTTTCATTAATTCGGCCAACTGGTGGATCGTCGCTCCCGGAACGGTCACCAAGAGGATGCTTCCGTCCTGCTTTACTCCGATGGCACTACGGGCGCCGACGGCGGAAGTTATCTTGGCCTCGTGGAAATTCTCGATTTCGAAATTCACCGCAATTTCGCCGTTCTTGACCAATCGCGGCCCGGCCTCAACGGCCGCCACCACGTCAGACCAGTCCAGCTTTTCGCCGTTTTCGTCTACCAGCTGGCGAATACTTCCATCGGGTTCAGTAACCAGCCCGTAACAAACAGCGATTTTTGCCCGGACGTCCGCTGTTAGGCCTACCACGGCCCGCCGGTAGCCTTCCTGAAGAACTTTGCCGTCTTTGATAATGATTCCATAGGGCGTACCGTGCGGCTCGCCGGGCCTATCGGCGTAAGCGTTGAAGTAGGTGCCGTTGATGGCGGCAATTGCACCGTATCGTCGGGCCAGGGAATCCAGGTTTTCCGTTTTCCCGACCTGGTCCTGCCCAATGACAACCCTGGCTCTGACTGGAGCGCCAAAGGGAATTTCTACCACATTTGCCTTTTTGTATTGATACTGCTTTATCTCCACATTTCCAGGCGCCTTAACGCTGACCGTGACGCCGTTTAAGCTCACGGTAGCGGTTTTGGCACCACTGTCCCAGCCGATGTCTGCCCCAAGTGCTTCGGAAACGAAGCGCAAGGGAACGTAAGTGACGTCCCCGAAGAGCCGGGGCGGAACGTCCAGAACGATTTCCCTTTTACCGACACTTGCCGTGGCACCGTTCAGCCGGAGCGCAATTACTTTTTCTCCCGCTCTTACTTCAATATCCTTATCCGGGCCGCGCCATTCCACTTCAACGCCAAGAGTCTGCAGAACGCCGCGCAGGGGGATTAAAATCCGGTCCTGGACGATTACGCCTTTGAACGGAACGGCGAACGATGGCTCGGCCCCAAGCAGGAAAAAGAAAAAAATTAACGGCAAAATGAATATTTTCTTTCGCACTTTCGCTTCACCTTTCTATATATTTTCCAAATCCTTTTCAACAAATATTTCTCCTCCTTCGAAAAAACATATTATAACACATGTTACATTATCAAGCAGCTTCGGGTCCAACCAAACCAACCTTGCGTCCAGCGATCTCCTCTACCTGCTGGAGGTGATAGCGTACCTTTGCGCGGGCGTTTATCCTGTCAAAGTGATTTTATCCGGGCAAGCGCGCTCAAGAACCGGTCGTGGTGACCCTGCTCACCAAAATGGACAGGGCGAGTAAAACGCTTTTTGAGGCGTTTGAAGTGGCTGAGTACGTTATTTAAATACCACGTTTTAGAACCGGAAACCCCTGTCACGTCAATTGTGGATTTCGCAAAATGAGATAGGCTGTTTCGTAAACTGGTGCTAAAGCCGGTAGTCGGCCTTCATCTTTTGATAGCGCTCGTAAACAACCGGGTCTATTTCCGCCAGGGGGAGCGCATCGAGGAAGGGCAGCATTTTTTTCAAACCTTCCCCGCGGATCATCCACTGGTAATAATTTCGCCCGCCATGATGATAAGGTCCATAAAGCCGGGAACCGGGGACATTTTTGGTCAGCCACTCAAAAAGGGATCGGTGCCGGGCGTGCATCCGCAGAGTAATCTGGGGCTGCCTCCCGTCGCCGCCGAAGTGGCCTTCCCCCACCAGCAGGCCAAGCAAAAAGCCCAGACTAAAGTCGTCCATGAACCATCCCCCCGGGAAGTTGTTTCACCGTCATGTAACACGTGAAACA
>DAISHP010000130.1:0-5746 GCA_036822475.1 Bacillota bacterium | reverse complement strand
TTTTCTCTGGACAACGGCCTTTCCTGCCTGGGCCGCGGACCACGGCAAACATTCCGGTAAAGGCGTCAGTTTTTCCGTCAAATCAAACGGAGTGGCTGCGCACGAACAAAACAAAGAAAACAAGAAAATGACCAGGGAAACGGGTAATCAAGAGGCAAATGCTGAAAAAGATAATCACAGCGAAAAAAATACGCATCAGGACCAGATTAAAGATCAGAACAGAAACAGGGAAAGGGAACGCACGCGCAACGGGGAATCCGTCTCTGCCGGGAACGGTTTAAAACTTCGCCTGGAAGTAGAACTGGCGAAGGAAACGGAAGCCGGGCTGGAAAATGATGAACTTCCGGAGAAACACGATCGGGCCGGGCTCCAGAAACTGGCTGAAAAGCTGGCGGCAAAACTGGACGCCCAACCGGGGGACGTTAAAATCATGCACCGGCTGGCCGTCTATTACCGCAACCTGGGCGATTACGACAGGGCCATTGAATTGTGCAAAAAAATTCTGGCGGCCGACCCCGCCAACCAGCAGGCATTGGTGTTGATGGCCCTATGCTACCGGGCGAAAGGAGACATCGAGGCGGCGATTGAGCAACTGCAGCAACTGCTGGCGGAAAAAGAAACCGTCGGCCACTCCGTGTACGCCTACCTGGGCATCCTGCACGAAGCCCTGGGCAACCTTGCGCAGGCTGTGGAGAGCGTGGAGAAGGCCGTATACGCGGCGGGAACCAACCAAAAAGAGTACCGCCACAAATTGAGCGAACTATATGCCAGGGCCAACGTTCCCGGTCTGAAGATTTTCATCCGCGGCCGGAAGATAAAACCCGACGCCCCGCCCTTTATCGAAAACGGCCGCACGCTGGTCCCGGTGCGGGCGGTGGCGGAGGCCCTCGGTCTCAACGTACAATATTTTGAAAACGGTACCGTTGTCATCACCAATCCGGCTAACGGCCGGACCGTCACCATCTATGTCGGCAATACCGAAGCCCTGATCGGAAACCAAAAAACAAGCCTGGAGGTGGCGGCCAAAATTAAAGGCGGGCGGACCTTCGTCCCCTTGCGGTTTGTGGCCGAGGGGTTGGGAGCCGGCGTTGACTACCTCGCCGACGGGCAGATCGTTACAGTGGACTAAAGCGGTTTAAAAAAAGAGCGAAAAATAACAAACCGGCGGGAATTTCCGGCAAAGGAACCGCCGGTTTTTACTTCCCTCGGAAACAGGGCCGGACAATCGGAAGCGATGCGTCGCGGCGCGGCAGGAAAAATCCTGACCGGGGCGGCCGGCGGGCTGCAGCAAGTAGCAAGGTCAAATCATCTCTTTCGGGGGCATGTCAGATACCCAGATAAAACGCGAGCGATTCCGCTTTGCCCTCAGCGGCGTTCCTTAACTTCCCCGGCCTCTTTTGGCCTCAACACCATCTCCAGCAGGTAACCCGTGCCAATCACGGCCAGGAGGGTCAGCGCGAGGCGCAAAAGAGAAAAGAGCAGTCCCATAAATTTAATCTCCATCATCAGCATGGGAATTTTTAAAAAGCACGGGAACAACTCCTTCTTTACAATTCGATCAGGAAGAACTCCAGCGCGAGGCGCAGGCGAAGGGCAAGAGGAACAACCTTAACAATTAACCAGGGTCTACTTCCGCCGTAAATTCTACTTCTCCCCGCCCCCGGAGGAAAAGCACCGGTCAAACTCCTTTAAAAAACCTTCTAAAGAATCCTTGCGCCGGCGAATCTGGACGGCCCACGCCTGCAGGTAACTTTCCCCTTCCGGAGTCAGGGAGTAAACCTTGCGCGCTGGCCCACCGCTGCCGGGGTCTAAGCGCGAGGCCACCATCCCCTCTTCCTCCAGGCGGCGCAGGTGGCGGTAAATCACCCCCGGATCGGGCACCGCTTCCAAAAAAGGCAGGCCGCCCAGTTTCTCCGCCAGCTCATACCCGTGTGCCGGCTTTTTCTTCAGTAGTAACAAAAGACAGGGGACAATAAAGCCCTCCAGCCGCGGCTGGTGCCCGGAGCAGCCGCAACTGTGGGGAAACCCGTGGTGAAACCCTCCCGCAGGTGCGCACATACAAAACAACTCCTTTTTCTTAAAGTTATTTAAATCACTACTGTTAATATATCACTATTGACTTTTAGTTGTCAATAAGAAAATAAAATCACCAAAACGACCAGTACATTCAGAGTAAACAAGGCGGTCCAGAAGTTTGCAGCTTCATCTTAACACTCGCCACGTTTTGATCAAAATACCGAAAAAAATGACGTATTGACAAAAATAATCCACAGGTATATGAAATATTTATAAGTTTTTCGAAGGAGGGCAAAGGAATGGAACTATTCGAAGCCATTCGGGGGCGCCGCTCCGTGCATCTGTACAAGCCAGATCCCGTTCCGGGCTGAACGACCATCCTTTCGGAAACGTAAAAACATTGGAAAGGGGTGAAAAAAATGCCCGTCATCACGTTAAGCGGCCCGAAACTGAGCAAGGAACAGAAAGCGGAAATCGTCAAACTATTTACCCAGGCGGCCAGCAAAGTAACCAATATCCCGGAGCAAGCTTTTATCGTTCAGATCCAGGAAATGGACCGGGAAAACGTGGGGGTAGGCGGAGTTTTGCTCGCCGACAGAGACAAGTAAGCTGTCCATAAGCGTCGCCAAGACCTGTTTTCGCCTGACGCGAAAACAGGTCTTGTTTGCAAGCTCACCTGTCCGCTGTCTTTTTCAGGTTCGGCGATTTTGAACCTGCTTCTCACTCTGCCGGGCGGGCCGCGCCAGCAAACACACCAGTGTACCGACCAGGGAAAGGAGCGCCGCCACCAGGTAAGCGTCCTGCAATCCCGCCAAAAAAGCATCGGTCCGGCCGGCTTGCCAATGAGCGGCCTGCCGGACGGCCAGCACCGCCCCGCCCAGGGCGATCCCCAACACCATGCCCACATTGCGGGTGGTGGCCAGCACTCCCCCGGCGATACCCAGGCGGAATTTAGGCACCGCTCCCATCACGGCGCTATTGTTGGGGGATTGAAAGATCCCCGTGCCCAGGCCGAACACGCTCAAGCGCCAGGCCACGTCCAGCGGGGCGGCCTGCTGGTTTAAGCCGGCCAGGGCCCAGGCGGCGAAGGTGCAGAGCAACGACCCCAGAAAGGCCAGTCCCCGCTGACCGATTTGATCGGACAACGCTCCGGCCAGGGGGGCAACCACCAGCACCGTGAGGGGGAAGGCGGTCATGATCGCCCCCGCCCGGGCGGCGGAGTAACCTATTACCTGCTGGAGGAAAAAAGGGGTTAAAAAGACGATTACGTACTGGGTCATGAAATTCAGCAGCGCGGAGCCGTTACCGGCGGAAAAAACCCGGTTCCGGAAGAGCTTTAAGTCCAGCATGGGCTCGGCCGTCCGGTTTTCCACCGCGATGAACAAGCCCAGCAAAACCAGGGCGGCGCCGCCTAGCAGCAGGATGGGCCAGGACCACCCGGCGGCCTCGCCCCGGCTGGCAAACAAAAGCAGCGCCCCGAGGCCGCCAAAGGCCAGCAGCACCCCCGGCCAGTCAAAGGACTGACGCTTTTCACTGCGGACGGCGGGGAGGATCCGCCGGCACCAGAGGTAGGCGGCAATCCCGATGGGCACATTCACGTAAAAGATCGCCCGCCAGCCGAGGGTGTCCACCAGCAAGCCGCCCAGACTGGGTCCTAAAGCCAGGCCCAGGGCCACGGCCATCCCGTTCATACCCAGGGCCCGGCCCCGCTCCTGAGGCGGAAAGGCGGCGGTGATAATCGCCGGGGCCATGGCCATCATCATGCCCGCCCCGGCGGCCTGCAAAGCCCGCAGAAAGACCAGCACCCACAGGCCGGGGGCCAGGCCGCACAGCGCCGAGGTAACGACAAAAACCAGTAGCCCAATCAAGAACAGCCGCTTAAAGCCGAACATGTCCCCCAACCGGCCGAAGGAAAGCAAAAAACTGCCCAGCACGAGCAGATAAGCCATGGATACCCAGCCCACCATCGTCGGATCAACGCCAAAAACCCCGGCGATGGCCGGCAGGGCGATATATACTACACTGGCGTCAATGGGACCCATGATGGAGCCGAGCAAAACCGCCGCCAGAACGCGCCACTTACCGGCGTATTGGTGAGTTTCCATGCCTTTCTCCCTCCAGGATATACTTGTTAAAATATTTACCTTAACATTCTCGCTGAAAGTGATTTTTCCTGCCCGGCAAGAAAACTTTTCTCGCCCGCTAGCCGGAATTAAAACCTCTTCCTTGACCGGCCTTCCTTCCAGAAGCAAGATCTTCATTATAGATTGACAAGAAAGGAAAGTGTAGCTATAATCATAGCAACAAAAACATGCAAACAGCAAAACCGAAGGGAGATCGTGAGGCATGCCAGACATTAATTTTATCAGCACACGGGAATTGAAGAACAAAACAAACGAAATCCTTCGCGCTACTGAAACAGGGAAGCTGATTGTGGTGACCCGTTACGGCAAGCCCGTCGCTACCATCAAACCGTTCCAGGAAAGCGATCTTATCGGCGGGGAAAACCGCACCTCGCTTTATCAGAAAATCAGGAGGCAGATTGGCCAAAAACACCCGGAGTTACTTACCATGACAAAAGAAGAACTGCGGCAATTGAACGATGAAATATCTGGAAAAGTAAAAGGATTCTCTTCCTGGCAGGAAATGGACAGGGCCGCCAAGGGTGATTTTTATGGTATTTCTCGATAGCAATATTTTTCTTTTAGACCGCTTTTTTCCCAGGGATAACAACTACAAGGTGAACAAACAGTTCCTGGAGAGAATAAACGAAGCGGGGATAAGAGCAGCCCTTCCGTTCTTTACACTTTTAGAAATTTGCGGAATAGCTTCTTTTAACCTATCCGCCGAGGAGCAAGAAAAATGGTTATATTCGTTTCCGGAAGTTTACCCCGTTGAAATTCTTGACCCTTTCGAACGCCCGGGGGAAACAACGGGCAGCGCCGATTACTTCAGCGAATTAACGACGTACATCACGAAGAAAATGACCGTCGGCGACGCCATCTTTTTAAGAGAAGCAGAAATGTACGGGGCCGCAGCCATTATAACCTGGAACAAAAAACATTTCTCCGGAAGAACAGCCATTGCGGTTTTTACACCCCAGGAATATGTTCAAAGACAGTGAAATCTCCAAACCCGGAGGCACCGGTCACCCCTTTGGCTAGCGCGGGGCGAGTTCATGGGCGAAGTACTTGCGCCGGAAGGCCAGGGCTACGTTCACCAGGCTGATCAGCACCGGGACCTCTACCAGGGGGCCGATGACGGTGGCGAAGGCCTGCCCGGACTCGATGCCGAAGACCGCCACGGCCACGGCAATGGCCAGTTCAAAGTCATTGCTGGCCGCCGTAAAGGCGATGGTGGTGGTCTTCCCGTAATCCGCGCCGTTCCACCTGCCCAGGAAAAAAGTAACCAGCCACATGAACAAAAAGTAGATGGTGAGCGGAATAACCACGCGCACCACGTCGAGGGGGAGCGTAACAATCACTTCGCCCTTTAAAGAAAACATGACCAGGATGGTAAACAAGAGGGCAATCAATGTGATCCGGCTGATCCGGGGAATGAAGTTTTGTTCGTACCAGTCGCGCCCTTTGGTTTTCACCAGCGGGGTGCGGGTAATGATGGCCCCCAAAAAGGGAATGCCCAGGTAAACAAAAACGCTCTTGGCGATTTCCGCCATGGAAACTTCGACAATTGCGCCGGTAAGGCCAATCCAGGAAGGAATGACGGTGAT
>DAISHP010000129.1:2918-5749 GCA_036822475.1 Bacillota bacterium | reverse complement strand
GCCTGCCTTAGGCCTCATTTTCATTATTAATGGCGAGAACGAATGTTCTCATGGGGAACTCCTCTTGTTACACCCTTCTCCGCTTGGGCGGCCGGCAGCCGTTGTGCGGAATGGGAGTAACGTCCTTAATCAAACTCACTTCCAGCCCGGCGGCCTGCAGGGAACGGATTGCCGCTTCGCGGCCTGCTCCGGGGCCTTTGACCATCACTTCCACCTGCTTCATCCCGTGTTCGATGGCTTCTTTCGCTGCCGCTTCCGCCGCCATCTGAGCGGCAAAAGGCGTGCTCTTCCGGGAGCCCTTAAAGCCCACCGTCCCGGCACTGGCCCAGGAAATGGCATTTCCCTTCGGGTCGGTAATGGTGATCACTGTATTATTAAAGGTAGACTTGATATGCGCTACCCCGTGCTCGATGTTTTTGCGTTCCCGCCGCCTGGGGCGAACTGCTCGACGAGCCATTGATGAGATACCTCCTTGTTTGGATGTTGGTCGTCGGAAGTCGGATGTCGGAACGAATTTTTAAATCTAACCTTCTGATTTCCAACGACCTTTTCTGCCGGTTTTATACCGGGAGGGAAAAAATTTAGGATTTTCTTTCTGACCTCTGACCTCCGACGACTATTTCTTGCGGCGCACACCGACGGTTTTCCGCGGACCTTTACGCGTGCGGGCGTTCGTTCTGGTGCGCTGGCCGCGCACGGGCAGTCCGCGGCGGTGGCGCAGCCCGCGGTAGCACCCGATTTCAATCAGCCTTTTGATATTCATGGCCACTTCCCGGCGGAGGTCTCCCTCTACCTGGTAATTTTTTTCAATAATTTCCCTTAATTTGTTAACTTCTTCTTCCGTAAGGTTTCTAACCCGTGTATCAGGATTAACTCCCGCCTGGGCCAAAATTTTTTTCGAGGAAGAACGGCCGATCCCGTAAATATAAGTAAGGCCGACTTCCACCCGTTTATCGCGCGGCAAATCTACCCCGGCTATCCGGGCCATCCAAAAACACCTCCTCAATAAGACAGGAATTAGGGGGTTAGGAATTAGGGACCAGGGATTGACCCTGTTCTTATCTGTGACTATTCTCATCCTCATGTGGAGAGGATTACCAGTTCCTATGGGCAATTCCCTTGAGAATATAAACTGGGTATCGTAAATCAGGGTTAGCCCTACCCTTGTCTTTGTTTATGTTTTGGGTTTTCACAAATCACCCGCACTTTTCCGTGCCGGCGGATAATCTTGCATTTCTCGCAAATCACTTTGACGGAAGGGCGTACTTTCATCGGCGCAACACTCCTTAAAAAACACTTATTTATAGCGATAAACAATGCGGCCCCGGGTTAAATCGTAAGGAGACAACTCAACCATCACCCGGTCGCCGGCAAGGATCCGGATAAAGTTCAGGCGAATTTTGCCGGAGACGTGGGCGAGCACCTTGTGCCCGTTGTCCAGTTCAACCCGGAACATGGCATTGGGAAGTGGTTCAATTACCGTTCCCTCTACTTCAATTACGTCTTGTTTGGACATAGCAACCCCCCTTTCCCGGTATGCGCGGTGCAAAGTTCCAGGTTCGAAAAAGCTAAGTAACGAATCCACGATCCGGGTAAATAAAACCCGGCCTTTTCAGCCCGGCGGCTCACATCCGGGCTTGAACCCCGGCAAGCAGTCCTTCCAGCGCTTTTTTTATCTCCAGGTCAGTTATTTTCTGACCGGCGCTTATTTTCTCGGCAACTTCCCCGGCCAGCTGCGGATAGGGTCTAAGATGCTTGACGTTCTTTTTTTTGGGGGCCAGAATGGTTCTTTCTTCCCCGTTCACAACCTGGACCATGTTTGGACTGAGTAAACGCAAGACCAGGTAAAATTCCCCGCGATCCCTTCCCGCGGTCGAACAGACCAGCCGCCCGGGAATGAATTTCTCCTCCACGCCCACGCCCCCCTGTCACAACCGCGTCAAAATTTCCGGTTCGGTGTCCGTAATGGCCACGGTATGCTCAAAATGGGCCGAAAGCCTGGCGTCTTTGGTCACTACCGTCCAGTTATCCGCACGGACGCGCACCTCGTGGGTCCCCATGTTAATCATCGGCTCAATGGCCAGCGTCATTCCGGCCCGCAGGCGGGGCCCCCGGCCGGGCCGGCCGAAATTGGGTACCTGGGGCTCTTCGTGCATGCTTCTGCCGATCCCGTGGCCGACGTAGTCGCGGACAACTGAGTAACCGCGGCTTTCCACATACACCTGGATCGCATTCGAAATATCCGATAAGCGGCAGCCGGGACGGGCTTTCGCAATTCCTGCATAAAGCGCCTCTTCCGTTACTTTCAGCAACCTTTGCGCCTCTTCGGTGATTGTCCCCACCGGAAAAGTTACCGCCCCGTCACCATAATAACCATTTATTTCCACGCCAATGTCAATACTGATAATATCTCCATTATTCAATTTTCTTAAACCAGGAATGCCGTGGACCACTTCTTCGTTCACGGAAGTACAGATGCTGGCTGGAAAACCGTATAATCCCTTAAAGGCCGGCCTGCCCCCCCTGGCCCGGATGAATTCTTCGGCCAGACGGTTCAATTCCCCGGTAGTGACTCCCGGCTTGATTACTTTCCCCAGTTCCGCAAAAGTAAGGGCCACGATTCTCCCGGCCTCCCGCATGCAGGCCAGTTCCTGCTTCGACTTAACCGTAATCAAACCTTTCGTCATCTCCGCCATGCCAAGATGCTTCCGGCCCATTCCGAAATAGTTCAGGCTTCCGGGCTGCGAGTTGCGGGTTCTAATGACTCGAAACCCGGAAACTCATGACTCGCATTTTTGCCCTTTTGCCTTCGTACTCTGTACCTTTGTACC
>DAISHP010000129.1:0-2818 GCA_036822475.1 Bacillota bacterium | reverse complement strand
CCTTTGTACCTGTCTTTGCCCTTTGTGCCTTTGTACCTTTTTGCCTCTGTGCCTACTTTATAAACCCCTGGTAACTTCGCAGCAGCATGTGCGATTCGACCTGCTTCATGGTATCCAGCGCCACGCCCACCACAATCAAGAGCGCGGTCCCGCCGAAATAGATATTGGGAATGCGCGTGGCAATCAAAATAAAGTTCGGCAAAATGGCAATCACGGCCAGAAAAACCGCCCCCGCCAGAGTAACCCTGCTCATTATTCTGGCGATGTATTCGGCCGTCGGGCGGCCGGGGCGAATCCCCGGGATAAAACCGCCGTACTTTTTAATGTTGTCGGCGATATCCGCCGGGTTCATAATCACAGCGGTGTAAAAATACGTAAAACCGATCACCAGCAACGCATAGATGATCGTGTGGGCCGCCGTCCCCCAGCCGAAATAGGCCACGTACCAGTCGGCCAGCTTCCCGCCGGAAAACCAGCGCGTAATTTGCTCGGGAAACATTAAAATGGAGGAGGCAAAGATAATGGGGATTACCCCCGCCTGATTCACCCGCAAAGGGAGGTGGGTGCTCTGGCCGCCGTAGACCCGGCGCCCCACGACCCGCTTCGCGTATTGTACGGGCAGCCGGCGCTGACCCTCGTGGACCAGCACAATCCCGGCAATCACCGCAGCACCGATCACAATCAGCAACAAAATACTGAAGACGTTAATTGTGCCCGCCTGCAGGTATTCCACCACCCGCACCGTGCCGGCCGGCACCCGCGAGACGATCCCTGCAAAGATCAATAAAGAAATTCCATTGCCGATCCCTTTTTCCGTAATCTGCTCCCCGAGCCACATCAAAAAGGCCGTGCCGGCCGTTAAGGTGATCGCCACCAAAAGGTACTGGTCCCAGGTGGGCCGGATAAACGCGCTTTTTAAAGCAACGCTCATCCCGAAGGCCTGAATAAAGGCCAGCACCACCGTAAAGTAACGGGTATACTGGGTAATTTTTTTCCGGCCCTCTTCCCCCTCCTTGGCCAGACGCTCCAGGTGCGGTATCACCACCGTCAACAGCTGCATGATAATGGAAGCGTTGATGTACGGGGTGATGCTCATGGCAAAGATGGAGAATCTTTTAAAGGCGCCGCCGGAAATAACGTCAAAGAAGCCGAACAAGACCCCGGTACCGATCAGCTCGTTGAAAACCTGATTGTTGATGCCGGGCACCGGAATATGCGCCCCGATCCGGAACACGAGCAGCATGAGGACGGTGAACAGGATTTTGGTTCTTAACTCTTCAATTTTTACTGCGTTCCGCAGACTTTCCAGCAACTAAATCACCTCGGCCTTTCCACCGGCGGCCACAATTTTATCCCGGGCCGATCTGCTAAAGGCGTGCGCCTGGACCGTCAAAGCCTTTTTTAATTCCCCCCCGCCCAGAATCTTGACGCCGTCCCCGACCTTTTTAATCACCCGGGCCGCCTTCAACAGGGCGGGAGTCACTGTGCTCCCGTCTTCGAAACGGTTCAGGGCTTCCACGTTTACGCCCGTAATCCGCTTTTTAAACGGGGCGTTGGTAAAGCCCCGTTTCGGCATCCGGCGCTGGATGGGCATCTGGCCGCCTTCAAAGCCCGGGCGCACGCCGCCGCCGGAGCGGGCCTTCTGGCCCTTCATGCCCCGTCCGGCCGTCTTCCCCAGGCCGCTGCCGATCCCCTGGCCCTTGCGCACCGGGGCAGTCCGGGAGCCAGGGCTGGGCTTTAACTCGTGCAGCTTGACCATTATAACACCTCCTTTAGATTTCTTCAACCTTTACCAGATGGGAAACTTTCTTAATCATGCCCCGGATTTGGGGGGTATCCTCCCGAACTACCGAACGGCCGGGTTTTTTCAGGCCCAGCGTTTGGGCCGTCACCCGCTGCTCCCCGGGCCGGCCGATTAAACTTCTGATCAGCGTAATTTTCAATCTGGCCACTTGCTTTACGCCTCCCGCCCTAACAACTCGGCTACGGACTTGCCCCGCAGGCTGGCCACCTCGGCAGGCGTTTTCAGGCTTTTCAAGGCCGCCATGGTGGCGTGGACCATGTTATTGGCGTTGTTCGAACCCAAAGATTTGGTTAAAACGTCCCGTACCCCGGCCAGTTCCAAAATGGCGCGCACCGGACCGCCGGCAATCAGCCCCGTGCCGGGCGCAGCGGGCTTCAAAAGAACCTTGCCGGCGCCGAACTCGCCAATTACCTCGTGCGGAATTGTCGTCCCGGCCATGGGCACAGTAAGCAAATTCTTTTTGGCGGTTTCGATTCCTTTCCGGATCGCCTCGGGAACTTCCGCGGCCTTGCCTAATCCGGCGCCCACGCGCCCGGCGCCGTCGCCCACCACGACCAGGGCGGAAAAGGAGAAGCGCCGGCCGCCTTTGACGACCTTGGCCACCCGGTTAATGTATACTACTTTCTCGGTGAACTCTGTTTTCTCTTTATTCGCCTCAACCTTGGACACTCCTTCCCCTCCTTTAAGTTTTAGAATTCCAGGCCGTTTTCCCTGGCGGCCTCCGCCAAAGTTTTTACGCGTCCGTGGTAAAGGTAGCCGGCCCGGTCAAAAACCACCTTTTTAATCCCTTTTTGCAAAGCCTTCTCGGCAATCAGCCTGCCTACCGCCGAGGCCGCTTCCCGGTTACCTCCCCCGGAAAGACTGCCCCGCAGCTCCGGGGAAAGAGTGGAAGCGGAAACCAGCGTGATCCCCCGGGTGTCGTCAACAATCTGGGCGTAAATGTGCTTTAAGCTCCGGAATACATTCAACCTCGGCCGTTCCGGGGTGCCCACGACTCTTTTGCGCACTCTAAAA
>DAISHP010000128.1:0-5765 GCA_036822475.1 Bacillota bacterium | reverse complement strand
TCCAGAGGAACGTGCAAAGACAAATTAAACGGTTCCAGGCAGCGTGCACAGTTCAGCCGGCCGGCGGCGTGCACCGCCCCCTTCGCCAGGATTGCGGTTTCGGTGCTGGTCAATTCCAGGTCTACCCGCACCGGTTCAGGAAAGGCGATTTTTTCGTCGCCTTCGCCCATTGGCTTTAGAGGACCGGCAAGTTCCACGTGCATCGTCTCGCCGGGGTTTTCCTTTAAAAAACCCACGTCAACTTTGAACATAACTACCCACCCCGCAAGCCTGCTTACAACATTGCCAGTTTAACGAAACTCATTATATAGAAGGGCCTTGCGCTTGTCAAGCTAAACCGGAAGGTTTCGTCCCTGATGAATAAAATACACAAAATTTAGTTAAAATAGAGATAAAAACTTAAACACGGGAGGATGAAAAGAGTGTCGCGGTATGGTTGGATAGGTATTATCCTGGGCATCTGGTTAATCATCGCACCTTTTGTTTTGAGGTACCAGAACATTACTTACGCCATGTGGAATGATATCATCCTCGGCGTCCTGGTAGCCGTCAGCTCTTACCTGCTCAGCACCGATGTGCGGAGGGCCGGCGTGGGCGGCGGAACGGAAAACAGGTAAAAGGTCAAGGAACGAGGCAACCGAAGAAGAAAAGAAATAGGGAATAATTTAGCCTGGTTAAAAAGAAAGGAATTGGGGACAAACCAATTCCTTTCTTTTCCGGCCCAAAAAGTTTAACCCTGGGGTGGTTGTTTTTCTTCTTCTGCCTTGAACCAGAGGTTCCGCAGGTCCGCCGTTTTCAGGGCGGTTAAAAATCTTTCTTTAAAATCCGGGTAAAGCCGGGTGAGATAGCCGACCACTTGCTTCACTTCCTCCCGCCTGGTCAGCCCGCTGGCCGGGCAAGGGTTGGCAATGACGGGCAAATTAAGCTCCCTGGTCAACCGCTGGATATGTTCTTGAAAAAGGTAAACAAGCGGCCGGATCATGGTCAGGCCGGTCCGGTCCAGATAAGTGCTGGGTGCAAAAGTGCGGAATTGCCCGGTGTAAAACAGGCTCATGAAAAAGGTTTCGATGGCGTCGTCCAGGTGGTGCCCCAGGGCTACCTTGTTGCAGCCCAGTTCAAGGGCGGTATTGTTCAGGACCCCCCGGCGCAGATTGGAACACAGGGCGCAGGGATTTTTCTCTTTCCTGGCGGTGAAGACTATTTTCCCGATCTCGGAGGGCTTGTAGTAAAAAGGCACCCCCAGCTTTTCGCAGAACTCCCGCAGCGAATCGACCGCAACTTCCCACCCCAGATCCACGTAGATGCCGTGCAGGGTAAATTTTGCCGGGGAAACCCGCAGGACGTGCGTCAAGGCGTAAAGCAGGGCCGTGCTGTCTTTTCCGCCGGAGAGGGCTACGGCAACGCGGTCGCCGCTTTTCACCATCTGGTAGTCAACCATGGCCTGCTTTACCCTGGTCAGGGCCCAACTCTGAAAATATCTGCCCAATCAGGTCTCTCCCTTCACCCCTAATCCCTATTCAGATTCCGCCATTTTTCACGTTCTTGCTTCGTTTCTGCCGGCCGGCCCAGAAAAATTACCGCGCCCAGCAAAAACAACCCAAAACCCCAGGCGGCCGCTGCCGGTTGAAAACCGTCGGATAAAAAACCCCTTCCTGCTCCCAGAACCAGTCCGGATATCTCCAGACAAATTCCCGCCGCTCCATAGTCGGACCCGCCCAGTAAAAGCAACAGGCCGGCTGCCACCAGGACGGGCGAAAAGTTCAGCACCGGCGGCGCCTGGGCAGGGAACAGCGAAACAATCCCCAGGATCAGACCGGCCGCGGCAATGTACTTACCCAGCGGAATGATTTTAACAAACCATTTATATTTTTCCATGTGTAGCGCATAAAAATCTATTAATAAAAAGAGCACTTCCTGCCCACCCTGCAATTTTTGCCGGAAAGTTAAGGTTGGCGTCATCACCGGCAAGGAGTCGAGGTTGTGCTTTCGTTCGGGGTAAAGCCGGCTCAACAGTTCGGGAAGGAGAGACATTCCGCCCACGGCCACCCAAAGCGGCCACGCCGAACAACCCGGCCCGCCCGCCAGGTGCAGCACGGCCAGGTAAACCAGGGCAAACAGCAAGGAATGAACAACCCTTAAATGCGCGCTCCACAGGGGCAAAAAGCATAGCCAGATGAGCGGCGTCAGCATTACGGACAGCCGGGAAGGGAGAACAAATGCGACCCAAAGGGCGGTGAAGACGGCCCAGCCGGCTGTAATTGCCCAGGCCCGGCCGGTTCTGGAGTAGGTAGCGAAAAAATGCGCGCCCGAAAATAGATGATAGGCGGTAATAACGGCCAGAGGAACCAGAACGTTGCCTGCCAGCTGGAAAAAGACCTCTAAAACGTCGCCATTTCTCAGGGAAGGAAGCAAAAAACCGGCCAGCGACCCCAGGAGAAAGGCGAAGCGGTGAAAATGACCGGCCCGGTAAGCGGTATAGAGCGCTATCCCCAGCATTACCAGCGGGTATGGCAGGTATTCCAGCAAAATATCTCCGGCGATACCGGTAACCAGGCCCTCCCCGAAAGCCACCGGTCCCAATCGGCCCGCGGGCGCCCCACCGTGAGCTCTTGCCGGGTAATTCACTGACGTACGACCCACCTCCTGACGCGTATCCGAAGGAATTTTCTTTTTCCTGTCTTCCAGACATGGAATATAAAAAGGAGCTACTCTCTACGAAGCGGAACAAATAAAGGCACAAATGCACAAAGGCAAAGAGGCACAAAGAATAATGTACCCGCAAATCTTAACTTTGGGCCTGATCTTTATTTCTCTGTTTCCGGCAGGCTATAAAAAAATCTTCTCCCCCCAGCAAGATATTCCTTCCTGATCGCCTTTGAAAAAGGTTTGACAACAAGACTCTTAATGATAAAATAACGGTAAGACTCTTTCGAAAGACACCGGCGGCTTTTGCTCCGCCCTCCAAATTGCCTTAATAATGAAGGAAGGTGACGATCCATGATCCTGGTGAACGTAAAGGGGGTTGCTTACGACGGGTCGGGGAACCCCATCATTCTCCTTACCGATCAGGAAGAAGAACGGGTTCTGCCGATTTGGGTCGGCCTGCTGGAAGCCCATTCGATTGCCATCGCCCTGGAAAACGTGGTCATGCCCAGGCCCCTTACCCATGATCTGCTCCGCAACATTTGCGAGCAGCTGGGAGCAAAAATTTCGCGCGTGGTCATCACCGATTTAAAAGAAAATACTTTTTACGCCGAGATCCATTTACTCCTTGCCAATCGGGAAATGGTCATCGACTCCCGGCCCAGCGACGCCGTCGCCCTGGCTTTGCGCACCGACGCTCCCGTCTTTCTTACCGAAAAGTTGACTTCCCAGATGTTATTGATTAAAGATTTAATTGACGAAGAAACCCTCGAAGAATTAAAAAAGACCAAAGAAAACCTCTGGCAGGAATATAAAAAGACCTTGCATTGACTTTAAAACTCCGGTTCTATCTTCCCCAACGCGGCCAGATGTGCCTTTCCGGCGGTAAAAGATTACCACAGAAAAAAGTGCTTGACAAGTTAACCGGCAGGTGTTACATTAAACCAGACAACTAAATAATTGTGCTCTTATCCAGAGTGGTGGAGGGACTGGCCCAATGAAACCCGGCAACCGCCTTACCCAGGTAAGGAATGGTGCCAATTCCTGCAGAAGAATGTGATCTTCTGACAGATAAGAGGAAGGCAAAACTTGCAGGCCTCTTCTATGTTGGAAGGGGCCTTTTAACGTCTGGAACGGAGCACAGAAAAACCGGAGGAGGAAAAAAATGAGCGCGCAGAAAACTTACGCCGAAATCAACGCGAAAATCAAAGCCGGCAAAGCAGTGGTGGTTACTGCCGAGGAACTGATCGCCCTGGTCGAGGAAAAGGGGTTGAGCAAGGCGGCCCGGGAGGTGGATGTGGTGACCACCGGAACGTTTGCCCCCATGTGCTCCTCAGGCGTTTTCCTGAATTTCGGCCACCCCGCCCCGCGGATCAAAATGCACCGGGTCTGGTTAAACGACGTGCCCGCCTACACAGGGATTGCCGCCGTGGACGCCTACCTGGGCGCTACGGAAGTTCCCGAAAACGACCCGCTCAACCGCCATCACCCCGGGGAATTTCGCTACGGCGGCGGCCACGTTATCCAGGAACTGGTAGAGCGCAAGCCAATCCGGTTAAGGGCCACGGCCTACGGCACGGACTGCTATCCCCGGCGGGAATTAAATACTACCATCACTTTGGACGAGATCAACGAAGCGATTCTGTTCAACCCGCGCAACGCTTACCAGAACTATAACTGCGCGGTGAATCTGAGCTCCCGGACAATTTATACTTACCTGGGCGTCCTCAAGCCCAATCTGGGCAACGCCCACTACTCCACCGCGGGCCAGCTCAGCCCCCTGTTAAAAGATCCGTATTTTCAAACCATCGGCCTGGGCACCCGGATCTTTTTGGGCGGTGGTATAGGGTACGTAGCCTGGCACGGCACCCAGCACTTCCCCGCCATCCAAAAAGACGAGACGGGCCGGGAACTGGGTCCGGCGGGCGGCACCCTGGCGGTTATCGGCGATCTCAAGCAAATGAACGCCCGGTGGTTAAGGGGCACCAGTTACCTCGGGTACGGCGCAACCTTAAGCGTGGGGATCGGTATCCCCATCCCTGTTTTAAATGAAGAAATCGCCCGCTTTGCAGCAGCCAAAGACAGCGATTTATACGCCCCGGTCGTCGACTACGGGGAAGCTTACCCGAACCGGATTCCGGGCACCCTCGGCTACGTCAGCTACGCGGAACTAAAGTCGGGCAAAATTACCGTGCTGGGCAAAGAAGTGCCCACCGCCCCCGTCTCCAGCTACCCGCTGGCCAGGGAAATCGCGCAAATCCTCAAAAGCTGGATTCAGGAAGGAAAATTCCTGCTCACCGAACCTGTCCAGCTCCTCCCCTCGCCGGCGGACGGACTCAAGCCGAAGGTGCTGGGGTAAGCTATTTCGAAGGAGGAAGATAAGATGGCGCCGAAAAGAATTTTCCTGCGCTTCAGCGCAGATATATCGGAACAACCGATTATTTACCGCCTGGTCAAAGATTACGACCTGATCATCAACATCTTAAAGGCCAACGTAAACCCCCAAAAAGAAGGCACCATGGTGCTGGAAATCACCGGCGACAGGTACAGCGAAGGTCTTGATTACCTGCGCCGGCAAGGAGTTGGCGTCCAACCCCTGATCGAGGGAATCACCCGCAACGAGGAACGCTGCACCATGTGCGGCGCCTGCACCGCCATCTGCCCTACCGGCGCCCTTTACATAAAAAGGCCGGAAATGGAGGTGTATTTTAAGGAAGACAACTGCATAGTTTGCCAGCTCTGCATAAAGGCCTGCCCCATGCGGGCGATGGAGGTCCAGTTCTAACTTTGCTTTACAGCGAACGCACCTACCGCCGCAGACACCGCCAGGAAGACCTGCTCCACTTCCAGGTGGCCCTGAAGGAAACCGACCTGGACATCGCCGTGCGCAAAGAGCGCTTTTCGGACGAACTGGTGCGGGTGGCGGAAGAAGCGATCAAAAAATGCCGGCAACCGCTGGAGGAATATATCCAGCGGGACCCGGCATTTCTGCGGGCGCTGGCTCCTTACGAAGTACCTCCCACCGCACCGCCGCTGGTGCAGGAAATGGCCCGGGCGGCCAAAGCGGCCGGGGTCGGGCCAATGGCCGCGGTGGCCGGAGCGATCGCCGAAGGGGTGGGCCG
>DAISHP010000127.1:0-5774 GCA_036822475.1 Bacillota bacterium | reverse complement strand
ATAAAGCGCCGGAATTATTTTCTTTGTGCCTTTGTGCCTGATCTTTTCTGGGTAGGGTTGGAACAAAAAGGCAACAACAAAGGCAGCACTAAAAAAGGCATTCCACCGGCCGGAAAAAATATCCCTTAGCTGGCGTGGCTACTGGAAAGGTTTAAGTTTTGTGCGCTCTTGGAAAGGGGGTGTTTTAAAAATGCCGTGGGGAAACAGGACTGGCCCGGCGGGCTTCGGCCCGATGTCCGGAAGAGCCCTGGGCTACTGCGCGGGTTACCCTGTGCCCGGTTTTCTCAATCCGGTCCGAAGCTGGGGTTATGGCCCCGGTTTTGGGCGCGGCTTCCGTGGTTTTTGGGGCCGTGGCGGACGCAGCCGGTTCTTTGCCTGGGGGGCTCCCTTTGGGGGCGGTGCCTGGTTTGGTCCTGCCGCCGTGCCTTTTTCCGGGGAGGCGGATGTACTCAAGGAGCAGGCTGCTTATCTGGAAAACGCCTTGAGCGAGATTAAAAAGAGAATCGGCGAACTGGAAAGCAAACCCAAAGAGGAATAACCCGAAGACGGGCGTGCTGGAGAACTATTATTACCAGCACGCCGTTTTTCATTTTATGGTTATGTTTAACGGTCTTTCCAGCAGGACGTTCTTTTTTCTTTAAAAGGTGTTCACCCCTTCGTGGGCGTCTTTGGTCGTGCTAAGCAGGGTAAAAAATTTTTGAGCGGAGAAGAAAAGTTCCCTGAAGGGAGAATGCATCGGTTGTTTTTTACGGCGTAACGGTGGCAGAGGTGGCCCGGCTGGCCGGGCTTGAGCAGTAAAACCGGACGAAACGGCCGATTGTGGGCGGCTTTAAGCAGGAGTTTTTTTCAAAGCCGTCGAAAACTTAACTGCGGCCGGAAGGTTGGAAAAAGGGCTTTTTTTGTTCGGGGTAACCGGCCGGCAATATTGATTGCGGCCCATCCGTTCCGGGGCTTTTTGACCTTCGGCATCGGCTACCTGGGCCTGACGGTGGAAAAGGCCATGGAAAGACCGCTCTTCAAATGGGTGGACGCCGTAGAGATTTTAAACGGCAAGGTAGCGGAGCAGGAAAACAGTTTTGCGGCAAAAGTGGCGCAGGGCCTTCGTCTTCCGGTGACCGGCGGGAGCGATGCCCACGGGGCCGGGGAGGTAGGGCTCTACGCCACCCGGTTCCCCGGCCCGATCCAAAACGAGCGGGATCTTATCGAGGCCTTGAAAAAGGGAGGTTATTCCCCCGTCGGATTTAGAAACCGCTGCCCGGATTGATCCCGGCCGGGAAACACTTTTTAAGCCTTTGGCGGTGGTGAAAGGAGAAGAATATGCAAACAAAAAGAGACTGGGAAAAAATCATCCGGAGAATGGAACTGCTGATGCGGCTGAAATCGTTTCCGGTAGCCTTCAAGATGCTCGCGGACAGGAAGGAGCTGGAGAAGATCCCATTCATGCGCCGCCTGGCCAAAAAGGTCACCCTTTGCCAGTTGATCACCCTGGTCAGAAATTTTGACTGGACCGTCGGCGCCGAATTGTCCGACTTCGTCTCCCCGGTCTGTCCTTCCATCCTGGGTTTGACGGAAATTCCCGAAATTTATAAGGACGGAACGTTCCGGAGCATCGTCTGGGTGAAGACCCGTGCGGACGCCAGGAAATACGAGGCCTCCATTCCCCGGCTCCCGCTGGGAAAATACGAGGCGGTAGCCATGGCTCCCCTGGTCTACAACCCTTTTGAACCCGATATCGTTCTCATTTATGCCAACCCGGCCCAGATGATGCTTTTGATCAATTCCCTCCAGTTTGAAGACTACGAGGTAATGCATTTTTCCTGCGTGGGCGAGTCATCCTGCTCCGACGCCATCGCCCGGTGCTACCTTACGGGAAAGCCCTCGCTGACCATTCCCTGCTACGGAGAAAGGCGCTACGGCCACGCCCAGGACGAAGACCTGGTCATGGCCGTGCCGGCGGATCTGATGGAAAAGGCCCTGCGGGGGATGGAGGCCCTTTACCGCCGGGGAATCCGCTATCCGATCAGCTTTGCCGGGGCCGAGCAGGATCTGACCAATGCCTTCCCCGCTTCCTACGGTACCATTGGACAGGTGGAGGCGATCCGGGGAAAGAATGATCGCCGCCTGCTTCTGGGGGTAACCGGGGGGATTGCGACGGGGAAAAGTACTGTGGTTGAGATGCTGAAGAAAAAGGGAGCCCCGGTAATTGATTTTGACCTGCTGGCCCGCAAGGTAGTGGAGCCGGATCAGCCGGCCTGGAGGGATATTGTGGCCTATTTCGGAGAGCAGGTTCTCCAGGAGGACCGGACTCTGGACCGCAAGAAGCTGGCGGACATCGTTTTTCGGGATCTGGAGAAGCGGAAGAAACTGGAGAGCTTCACTCACCCCAGGATTCACGAGGAGTTTGTCAGGGAGCTTGCAGAATTGATTTCTAAAGACCCAAATGCAATCATCCAGGTGGATATTCCCTTGCTGATCGAGCTCAACCTCCAGTACATGTTCCATAAGCTTTTAGTCGTTTATGCCCCGGAGGAGGTACAGATCAAAAGGCTTATGGAGCGGGACGGGATCGGCCGCGAGGAAGCGGTCAACAGGCTGAAAGCCCAGCTGCCCATCGAAGAAAAGGTGGGTTACGCCGACTTTGTCATCCATAACGAGGGTACGCTGGAAGAGACTCAAAAGCAGGTGGATGAACTCTGGGAAAAGCTAAAGGAGATTCAAAACAGCCGGGGGACCGGAACGGGAACTTGTGCCGCCGGATAAACAAGGAGGTGCCGGCCCTTTATTCCCCGGCAAACTTGAAAAATCGGCCGCTTTATCTTCTTCAATCGGCGAAGTTTGAAAGTGTCAATCAGGAAAGCCGGCGGCCGTGAATAATTCTCTGAACGGCTTCCGTAATAGGGCCGCGGGCGCCGGTGATCACTTGAAAGCCATTTTCTTTCAGGGCCTGATTGGCTTTTGCGTTTATTTTATCGACAATGATTAGTTTTACTCCCGTATTTTGAAAAGGTTTAATCAGCTGCTCGTGGTTGCTATGGTGGGGGTTGACGGAAAAGAAATGCTTCTTTTTAATTGCCCTACCTTCTACCTCCAGGATGAGAAACGTTTTGGCCCGCTCAAAATACTTGTCGACGCGGCCCATTTTCACCGGCAGAGCTGCTTTCATGCCGACCATCCTTTCTGATAAAGAACCTCATTATCATTTTATGCTGGAAATGAACATATGTCAATTACCAGCTAAAGATTTTTATCAAAACTAGTTGACAAACGTTTTGAATTGTGATAGGTTGAAAACGAGAATCAGTTGCATGTCTTTTAAAAGCCGTTAAGAATTATTTTCAATTTTATTTAACAGAGGAGGCGGTTTCTCAGTGCACCCAAATGTGCTTGGCAGTTTAAAGCCCGGCGAGCGGGGGACAGTGGTCAAAATCAATCTGCAGGGTAACTTGCGGAAGCGTGTTCTGGAGATGGGGCTGGTGCCGGGGGTTGAATTTGAGGTCAAAGGCAAAGCCCCGCTGGGCGACCCGCTGGAGATTGCCCTCAAGGGTTACCGGTTGAGTTTACGTCGGGAGGAGGCAAACGGTATTCTCGTTAAGAGTGGGTAGTGTTATCTTTTTCCCGCGACCGCAATTCCGGTAAAAAGGAGTAAAGTTTGCTATAATTGTTCAACTGACGCAACCCGGAAGGAGGAAAAGCTTTGAAACCTTTAGGTTTTCTGGCCCCCGGCGAAGCAGGAGTAATTAAAGAAGTTGCCGGCGGGATTAGAATCAAGGAGAAGTTAAGGGACATGGGTATGACGAAAGGAAAGACCCTGCGCATGATCCAGAATAACGCCTGCGGCCCTGTGATTGTCGCCCTGGAAGAAGCGCGGCTGGCTTTGGGGCGCGGGATGGCGCAAAAGGTGCTGGTGGAATAAAATATTTAATTTTTTGCCCAGGGAATGATAATGATTCTCATATTCTTTCGAAATGGAGGATAAATGATGGAAGCGGCCAGTGAATTAACGGCAAAAGAACTGCCCGCAAAAGAAATCGTGATTGCTCTGGCGGGCAACCCCAATTCCGGGAAAACCACCATTTTTAATAACCTGACCGGGGCGCGGCAGCACGTGGGAAACTGGCCGGGTGTGACGGTGGAGAAAAAAGAAGGGCGGCTTCTTTCCGCGGGCAAGACTTGCCGGGTGGTTGATCTGCCCGGCACGTACAGTCTGGGGGCTTACTCGGAAGACGAAATCATTGCCCGCAATTTTATTTTGCACGAAAAACCCGATGTCATCATCAACGTGGTGGACGCTTCCAATCTCGAGCGCAACCTTTATTTAACTGTCCAGCTGCTGGAAATGGGCGCCCGCGTGGTGGTGGCCCTGAACATGATGGACGAGGCCCAGGTCCGCCAGATTACCGTTGACCGGGAAAAACTGGCGGGGCTTTTGGGCGTGCCGGTGGTGCCCACAGTGGCGACCAAAAACAAAGGCATGCCGGAGCTGGTCAGGCAGGCGCTGGCGGTGGCCGGCACCGGGCCCAAAGAAGCGCTGAAAATTGACTACGGCCGGGAGGTGGAAGCAGAAATCAGCAGCCTGAGGACGATCATCGCCTCCCACGCCCGGTTGACGGACCGCTATTCCCCACGCTGGCTGGCGGTTAAACTACTGGAAGAAGATGAACACCTTTTGCAGGAAATCCGCAAGCTGCCCGACGTGGATGATTTGCTGGCCAGGCGGGAAAAGAGCATTCAGCGCCTGCGGGAGATTTCCGGTGAAGAGGTCGAAAACCTTTTCGCCGAGCGGCGCTACGGTTTCATCGGCGGGATCGTCAAGCAGACAGTGAGCAAAAAGACGACAGTGGAACAGCGGCTTTCCCTTTCCGATCGGATTGACCGCGTGGTGACCAACCGTTTTTTAGGCCTGCCCATCTTTTTGCTGGCCATGTGGGCGGTCTTCCAGTTCACCTTTAAGCTGGGCAATCCCCTGGTAGGCTGGATCGAGACCTTTTTCGCGTGGCTGGGCGGCGTAACCGAAGGGGCGCTCGGCGCCGCCGGCGCTCCGGAATGGACTGTTTCCCTGGCCGTGGACGGCATCATCGGCGGCGTTGGTTCAGTGCTTGTTTTTATCCCCCTTATTTTTCTCCTCTTTCTGGCTATCTCTTTTCTTGAGGATAGCGGCTACATGGCCCGGGCAGCCTACATTATGGACCGTTTCATGCACGCCCTGGGCCTGCACGGCAAGTCTTTTTTGCCCATGTTAATCGGCTTCGGCTGCAACGTGCCAGCCATCATGGCCACCCGCACCCTGGAAAACCGGCAGGACCGGCTGATCACCATTTTAATTATCCCCTTGATGTCCTGCGCGGCCCGGCTGCCCGTTTACGTCCTTTTTGCCGGGGCGTTTTTCAGCGCCCGCCAGGGGTGGGTGATTTTCTCCCTATACCTTTTGGGCATCGTCCTGGCCGTCGTCATGGGGAAGCTGTTTAAAACTTTCCTGTTTAAAGGGGAAAGCGCTCCCTTTGTGATGGAACTCCCCCCTTACCGTCTGCCCACCTTAAAAGGCACGCTCATCCACGTGTGGGAGCGGGGGAGCGCCTTTTTGCGCAAAGCCGGGACGATTATTTTCGGCGTGGTGGTCTTCATCTGGGTGCTTTCCATGCTCCCCTGGGGAGTGGAGTACGCCGCCCGGGAAAGCCTGATCGGCCGCCTGGGCAGTGCTCTCGCTCCCGTTTTTGTCCCTGCCGGCTTCGGTACCTGGGAAGCCGCCGCCGCCCTGATCTTCGGCCTTTTGGCCA
>DAISHP010000126.1:0-5776 GCA_036822475.1 Bacillota bacterium | reverse complement strand
TTTCTGGCCGCTTGCTTTCACCCGCTTCATTTTTCTCACCAGCGTGGACTGATCGATATTTAGCGCCCTGGCCGCTTTATAGGTGCTGCCGTATTCCTGCAAGGCATTTTGAATCAGCTGCCCTTCCAGTTCTAGAACAGCCTGACGTAAAGGCATGACGCCCCGCACCCGGACGCGGGGCGAATAATCCAGCTGGTCGAATAGATTCTGGGGTAAATCCGCCAGGGTAATCCGTTCGCCGGGCGAGGTGACGATCAATCGTTCTACCAGATTTTCCAGCTCCCTTACGTTGCCTGGCCAGTTATACTCCATGAACACGCCCAGCACCTCGGGTGCAAAATCTTTTTTTAAACTGTAAGCTTTGCAAAATTTATCCCGAAAATTATATACCAGCGGGATGATGTCCTGCCGGCGTTCCCGCAAGGGAGGGAGGCAAAGGGGCACCACATTTAACCGGAAATAAAGGTCCTCCCGAAACTTGCCTTCCTTAACCAGGGTCTGCAGATCCTGGTTGGTCGCGGCGAGGATGCGGATATTTACCGGACGCGGCTTACTCCCGCCTACCGGCATAATTTCTCTCTCTTGAATCGCGCGGAGTAATTTTGCCTGAAAGGGAAGAGGCAACTCACTGATTTCATCTAAAAACAGGGTTCCGTTATCGGCGAGCTCAAACAGCCCGATTTTTCCCTCCCGGTTGGCTCCGGTAAAAGCGCCCCGCTCGTAGCCGAACAACTCCGACTCCAGCAGATTTTCCGGAATGGCACTGCAATTAACCGTAATAAAGGGTCCGTTTTTGCGTTTACTGTGTCTGTGCATTAGTTTCGCCACAACGTCCTTGCCTACCCCCGACTCTCCCAGAATGAGGATGGTGGAGTCCACCTGGGCAAGGCGCAGGGCCAACGCAAGCAATTCCTGCATTTGGGGGGAGCTAAAAATAATCCCTTCTTGCTTTAAGGAACCGGCCCGCAGCCGGGTTAACTCGTCGTAATAACGCTCGCTCAGCCGGCGGGCCTGCTCCAGCTGGTAAACCAGTTTATTCATTTCGGTGAGATCCCGGACGTTAATCACGATCCGGGTAATTTCCCCACTTTGGTTGAAGACCGGATTTCCCGTTACCAGCAGCTGGTGCTGGTCGGATTTGCTTTCAACAACAGTGACAGACTTTTTCTCCTTTAAAACGGCCTCGACGACCGAGGTGGTGTAAATTCCTGCTTTAATCAGTTCCTGCAAATTTTTCCCTTCAATATTGTGGGTGGCCAGCCCGGTGATCCGTTCGTGGGCCTGGTTGGCCTTGATGATGTTCCCGACCGGGTCGGCAATCAGGATGCCGTCGGAAGAAGATTCAATAATACATTCCAGTTCTTTATTGATTTGCTTGACCAGATCCAGTTCTTTGGAAGTCGACTCGATTTCGGTGATGTCCTGAAAAACGCCCACGGCCCCTACAATCTGGTTATTTTCCACCACCGCGCTCTGGTTGGCCAGGTAAATCCGCTTCCCTGTGGCATACTCCACCGATAGCCTTTGCACGTCTTTCGGCCGGCCGTCTTTTAACACCTGCAGGAGTTCCGGAGCGTTGATGACCTGCGGCAGGTACTTGCCGATGGCGGCGCTTTTCGGCCGCCCGGTTATTTTCTCGGCCGCCTTATTAAAAAGCGTAATAATTCCTTCCGTATTCACCGCGATAATACCGTTATGCACGGAATCTAAAAGGGTGATCAACTGTTCCACCATCAAAATGGCCGAATCCAGCAAAACATGCCAGGCTGCTTCCTTGGATAAAATACCGCTAACCCGTCCCCGCCCGTTCACAACTGGAAATATATTCTGAGGGAGCGAACAAACGCCGATTAAGGGGGCATCTTCTTTTAAGCAAGTGAAGGCTTCATCCATAATTTCACGAACCACAAGCCGCCGACCTGGCTCCCCCGGCCCCAGGTTGAAGAGGGTGTCTTTATAAACGAGGCCGGCCACCTGCCCGTCCTCTTTGCGTACCGGAAGGGCGGGTACCTTTACCTGTTTAAATAATTGCCAGGCTTCAAAAATCGTTTGGTCAGGGGTGAGACTGTTTTCGATCGGAATCAGGGCGTCTTTAACCTGCATAAAAATTCCCCGGCTTTCTTCAAGTAACCGAGACTATGTTTTTTTAAATCTTACTATAGTTTATTGTTCATGGCAAGCACCCTTATCTTGAAATAAAGGCAATGTTGCAGTTAATCCGGCAATCTTGCAGTTACTTTCTTGTGAAAAAAGTAGTTCTTTTCGCCCCTCCTGGCGCTGGCACATTTTTTGCATGAAAATATGTTAGCAAGGAATGAAAGATCTTACAAACTGCCCGGCAAGTAGTTCTTGAAGGGCAGGCATATTTCTTTTTTACTGTATGCTGCATACAGAATACTTGAGGGGGAGTTGCCTAGCGGAATGTTCGTTCTCATTCATATCATAAAGGATGAAAATAGTCATCTACAGCAAAAGTATCTACCCCTAACTCCCAATTCCTGATTCCTATCCTTAAAAGGGAGAGTGATTTCCAATGACAGACATAACGTTATTTTCCGCGGGGGCTTACGCAGGAACTGCAGTTGTAGGCATGCTGGTGGCCTGCATGGTCAAGTTCATCTACATGGCCATTCATAACAACGGAAGGAGGGCATAACCCTGGCCCAAACCTTTTGGTTAGTCTAAACTTGCGCCAGGTTTGCAAATGGAATTCAGTATATGGAATTTCTTCCCAGGCATTGCTACCCTTTTTCACCAGGACCTGACCGTGGCCATCGGCCGCATCGTGCTGATTTGTTTTGGTTTTTTGCTGGCCTATCTCGGGTTTAAAAGAATTTTAGAACCTTTAATTATGATTCCCATGGGCCTTGGCATGCTGGCCGTAAATGCCGGCGTCCTTTTCCTTTCCGGCTCAACAACAACCGGCACCCTTTTCCTGAACCCCCTGGTGAGCGACGCCACTGAACTCATCAACATTATGCAGATCAATTTTCTGCAGCCAATCTATAACTTTACTTTCAGCAACGGGTTAATCGCCTGCCTGGTATTTATGGGCATCGGGGCAATCAGCGACGTAGGCTTCCTGCTGGCCAGGCCCTTTGCCAGCATGTTTATCGCCATTTGCGCCGAATTAGGAACCATTGCCACCCTCCCCATCGGGGTGGCCATGGGGCTTGACGTCAAGGAAGCCGCGGCCATCGCGGTCGTGGGCGGCGCGGACGCTCCCATGGTCGTTTACAGTTCCGTGATTCTGGCCAAAGATTTGTTTGTCCCCATTACCGTCGTTGCCTATCTTTACTTAAGCCTGACCTACGGAGGATACCCATACCTGGTAAAAGCGCTGATCCCCAAAAAACTCCGGGGGATTGAAATGGATATCCAATCTATGCCGGACGTTTCCCCACGGGAAAAATTCATTTTTGCGATTGTCACCTGCCTGGTTTTATGTTTACTTTTTCCGGTCGCCGCCCCTTTGTTTTTATCCTTCTTTATCGGCGTAGCCATCAGAGAAGCAGGCGTGGAGAGATTCATCGAATTTCTGGAAGGCCCGCTCCTTTACGGCTCAACCTTCTTTTTGGGCTTATTGTTGGGAACGCTTTGCGAAGCGCAAACTATCTTAAACCCCAAGGTATTCGTCCTGCTCATTTTGGGAATGCTGGCCTTACTTTTATCGGGGATCGGGGGGATTATCGGCGGCCTCATCATGTACCTGTTGACCAGGAAAAAATTCAATCCGGTAATCGGCATTGCCGGGGTTTCCTGCGTTCCGACCACGGCCAAGGTGGCCCAACACGAAGTTACCGAGGCAAACCCCTATGCGCTTATTCTCCCCTACGCCATGGGGGCCAGCGTCAGCGGCGTCATTACCTCGGCAATCATTACCGGCATTTATATAACCATTTTACCGGTGATACAATTATGAGCACGAAAATTAAACTCTGGACAACCGGCTTATTATTGATCATAGTTGGGATAATTTTGGTTAGAATAGTCTCACCAATGCTGGCTCAACCAGTCACTATTTTAACTACGTACTCCGGGGGCTTCATTCTGGCAACCATCGGCTTACTGGTAGTATCTTTAGCCATCAGAAATAAACCGTGACGCCGGCTTAAAAATACCGCTCCGCGAAAAACTCCGGAGGCTTGCTTTTGTCTGCAGCCTTAACAAAAGCAAGCCTTTTTCTTTTTTGCTCCCCGGCATCCCGGTCATGTATACAGCGAAGTATATTGACTGAACCGGAAATTGTGCTACAATGAAAAGCATTAAATATCGAAAACCCTGATTTGGAATATTTATTTAAATACACTCAAGAAAAGAGGGAGGTGAGAAAAATTGATCGACTGGGAGACAACCGTCCAGGTAACTTTTACCGGAATCATTTCTGTTTTCCTGGCGCTGGGAATTTTAAACCTGACGGTTTACTTTACCGGTTTATATTTTCACAACCGGTCCCAAACAGAAAAATAAAAAGCGGTAAGGGAGAAAGGGAGACCCGCCATGCTCGACCAGCTGATTGAAATTTTTCAGGGAATTGGTCTTTGGAATCTTACGTTTGGTAATGTGATCATGTGGTGCATAGCATTTACCCTGCTTTACCTGGCCACCAAAAAGGGTATCGAACCTCTTTTACTGGTCCCGATCAGTTTCGGCATTTTTATCGGGAACTTCCCCTTAACGGGTCTGATGGAAGAAGGGGGCCTCCTCTACATCTTCTTTCATTACGGGATTCAAAACGAATTGATCCCTCCCCTTATTTTCCTGGGCTTAGGCGCCATGACCGATTTTGGGCCGGTAATCGCCAACCCCAAGACTTTGCTCCTGGGCGCGGCCGCCCAGTTAGGGGTTTACGCCGCTTTTCTGGCCGCCCTGTTATTAGGCTTCAGCATCCCGGAGGCGGCAACGATCGGCATCATCGGCGGAGCAGACGGCCCCACGACCATTTACCTGGCCGCCAACCTGGCGCCGCACCTGCTGGGAGCGGTTGCGGTGGCCGCTTATTCCTACATGGCCCTGGTGCCCCTGATTATTCCGCCCGTGGCCAAAATCTTAACCACCAAAAAAGAGCGGGCCATCGTCATGAAGCAAATGCGTGATGTCAGTAAAGCCGAAAAGATCATTTTCCCTATCCTGACCAGCATAGTGACGATCATCCTGGTGCCGAAAGCGGCCCCCCTGGTGGCCATGTTCATGCTGGGCAATTTGTTTATGGAATGCGGCGTGGTTGAACGCCTCGCGCACGTATCGCGCGAGGCTTTGCTGAACGTCGCCACGATCGTCCTGGGCGTTGGCATTGGCGCGACCATGTCCGCGGAAAATTTCCTCCGGCTTCAAACCATCTATATTTTCATCCTTGGGGTAGTGGCCTTCGCCTGCGCCGCCGCCGGCGGGGTGCTCATCGCGAAGGTGATGAACCTTTTCTTGAAAGAAAAAATCAACCCTCTGATCGGCGCCGCCGGGGTATCCGCCGTCCCCATGGCCGCCCGCGTGGTGCATTTGCTGGGCGCCGAGGAAAACCCCCAGAACTACCTGCTCATGCACGCCATGGGACCAAATGTGGCGGGGGTAATCGGCACCGCGGTGGCCGCCGGCGCTTTTTTGGCGACAATCCAGTAAGCCTTTGGATTTTTACCGTCTTTTCCGTAAAAAGGTTTGACGGAAGGCCAAAAACCGGCTATAATATTTGTTAATGAAAAGATAATAATTTGTGTGCTTTTGTTTAGCGGGTGTAGCTCAATGGTAGAGCACCGGCCTTCCAAGCCGGGTACGTGGGTTC
>DAISHP010000125.1:0-5790 GCA_036822475.1 Bacillota bacterium | reverse complement strand
CTACAGGGACGCAGAACATTTTTCAGCCGAAATTATTTCCTGGGTCGAAAAAGCAAAAGAAAAGAATTTTAAAATCTGTATCATTTCCAATAACCGGCCCCAAAGGGTGCTTGGCCTGGCCCGGGAACTGGGCCTGCCGGCCGTCTGCCGGGGCGTCAAACCCCTGCCGGCACCCTTTCGCCGGGCCCTGGCGCTGCTGGGAACGGTCCCGGAGGAGACGGCGGTGGTCGGCGATCAGATTTTCACCGACATTCTCGGCGGAAACCGTCTGGGCCTTTATACTATTCTGGTCGCCCCCCTGCCCGGAAAAGAATTTTGGGCCACCCGTCTGATCAACCGGCAGCTGGAAAGGCCTGTGTTGTGGTGGATCAAGAGGGGGAATAAAGGCATAGAGGTACAAAGGCACAAAGAAAAAGGGCACAAAGGCACAAAAGCATAGAGGCACAGAGGAAAACAGGCACAAAGGGGTAAAGGCACAGGCACAAAGGCCCAGAGGCACAAAGGGGTAGGGGCACAATGAGCTTCGTAATTAAAATCAGCGGAACGACAAAAGTTTGCGGCCTGTTTGGCGATCCCGTGGAACATTCCTTTTCGCCCGCCATGCAGAATGCGGCTTTTTCTTCTTTAGGGCTGGATTACGTATACGTGCCTTTTTTGGTGGCGCCTGCCGACCTGGGGCAGGCCCTGGCGGCGGTCCGGGCGTTGAACCTGGCGGGCGTGAACGTAACCGTCCCCCACAAAGAAAAAGTTCTTCCCTTTCTGGACGAGCTGGCGCCGGAAGCGGAAATTGCCGGGGCGGTGAATACAATTGTCCACCAGGGAGGAAGATTAAGCGGGCACAATACGGACGGGGCGGGCTTTTTGCGTGCCCTGGCGGTTGACGTCGGCTTTGCCCCGGAGGGAAAAAATGTTCTCGTTTTGGGGGCGGGCGGTGCGGCGCGGGCGGTGTCCGCCGCCCTTGCCCGAGCGGGCGCCCGGGAGATCAGGATTGCCGGCCGGACGGCGCAAAAGGCCGCCGCCCTGGCCCGGGAGATTAATGAGCGCGGGCACGGCCGGGCGCGGGCGATCCGTTGGGGGGAGAAAGACCTGCTGGAAGTCCTGCCGGACGTTCAACTGGTCGTTCAGGCCACTCCGGTGGGCATGCACCCCCGCCCGGAAGACTGCCCGCCTTTTCCTTTCCAAGGTTTGCGGTCCGGCCACCTGGTGTGTGATTTAATTTATCACCCCCCCTTGACGAAATTTTTAGCGCGGGCGAAGGCCGCCGGCGCCAGGATCTTGAACGGGCTGGGCATGCTCCTGTACCAGGGGGTGCTCGCTTTTGAACTCTGGACGGGGGTAAGCGCCCCCGTGGAGGTAATGCGCCGGGCCCTGGCGGCGGAGCTGCGCCGCCGGAACTCCTTTTGAATAACTTTCAAGGAAACCCCTGCGTGTCGGTTGACCCGGGAGCAAATAAGACTTTCTCATAACGCCCCTTTGTGCTTTTTTACCTTTGTGCCTCTGTGCCTTTGTGCCTGTAAAACTTAAATGCAGCAAGAGTATCTATCCCCTGATTTCCAATCCCTGATTCCCAATTCCTATTTTATCTGAAAGGATGATGGGGAATGCGCTATCTTACCGCCGGCGAGTCGCACGGACCGGCGTTGACGGCCATCATTGAAGGTTTGCCGGCCGGCCTCCCCCTGGCCGCGGATTATGTAAACGAACAGCTGAAGCGCCGGCAGGGCGGGTACGGACGCGGCGGCCGGATGAAAATTGAAAGTGACCGGGTCCGTTTTGTGGCCGGCGTGCGCGGAGGCTTCACCCTGGGCAGCCCGGTGGCCATGCAGATCGAAAACAAGGACTGGGTCAACTGGCAGGAAGTGATGGATCCGGGCGAGGGCGCCCGCCTTGAAGAGAAGGCAGTCACCCGCCCCCGGCCCGGGCACGCGGACCTGGCGGGAGCGTTGAAGTACGGGCACCGGGACATCAGAAACGTTTTGGAGCGGGCCAGTGCGCGGGAAACGGCGGCCAGGGTGGCGGTGGGCGCCGTGGCCAGGCGTTTTTTGGAAGAACTGGGCGTTGAAATAATTGGTCACGTGGTGCGGATCGGGCCGGCGGCGGCCAAACCGCCCGCCGATTTGCTCACTGTTTCGGGGGAATTGCTGACGGCGGGCGGTCCGGGGGGCGGGCAGCAGGGGGAAGAAAAGGCGGCCGTTTTTCAGGGGGGTGGCCGGGTAAAAAGTGATGGTCCGGCCGGACAGGCGGGAGAGTCCAGCCCGCGGAAGGAGTTCCGGAAATACGCGGCTGCAGTGCTTCCCCGGCTCCGGGAAACGGTCGCCCGTTCGCCCGTTTACTGTCTCGATCCTGCCGCGGAAAAAGCCATGGTGGAGGCGATTGACGAGGCCCGGGAAAAGGGCGATACCCTGGGGGGCGTTTTTGAGGTGCGGGTTTACGGCCTGCCCCCCGGCCTGGGCAGTTACGTGCACTGGGACCGCCGCCTGGACGGCTGCCTGGCGCGTGCATTGATGAGCATTCCCGCCATTAAAGGGGTGGAAATCGGCCTTGGCCTGGCGGGCGCCGGATTATCCGGGTCAGAAACGCACGATGAAATTTTTTTCGCGCCCGGGTTCGGCTTTTACCGCCGGACCAACCGGGCGGGCGGCCTGGAAGGAGGTGTGACCAACGGGGAGCCCCTGATCCTGCGGGCGGCTATGAAACCCATCCCCACGTTGCCCAGGCCGCTGGCGAGCGTTGACCTGCTGACCGGCGTGCCCTTTCCGGCTGTCGTAGAGCGCTCCGATACCTGCGCCGTTCCCGCTGCCTGCGTGATCGGCGAGGCCGTGGTCGCCTGGGAACTGGCCGCCGCCTGCCGGGAAAAATTCGGGGGAGACAGCCTGGCGGAAATCCGCCGGGCAATGGAAAATTACCTCCTTTCCGGAAGAGGTGGCCCGCCGTGCGAATGACTGAAGTAATTCTGAAAAAACGTCAGGGGCAGGAACTTTCCGGTGCGGAAATAAATTATTTTATCCGGGGCTACGCCGGCGGGGAAATCCCCGACTACCAGGCCGCCGCGCTGTTGATGGCCATCTTTTTTCAGGGTCTTTCCGGGACGGAGACGGCAGAGCTGACCCTGGCCATGGCCGGGTCCGGCCGGACCATCGATTTATCGGCCCTCCCCGGCGTAAAGGTAGACAAACACAGCACGGGCGGCGTGGGCGATAAAACCACCCTGGTGCTGGCCCCACTGGCGGCAGCGGCCGGGGTGCCCGTGGCGAAGCTGGCCGGCCGCGGTCTGGGCCATACGGGCGGCACCATCGACAAACTGGAGGCCATCCCCGGCCTGCAAACGGAACTGTCTATTCCGGCCTTCGTCCGGCAGGTCAAAGAGATCGGCGTGGCGATCGCGACCCAAACCAGGGAGCTTGTTCCAGCTGATAAAAAATTGTACGCCTTAAGGGACGTTACCGCTACCGTCGACTGCCTGCCGTTAATTGCTGCCAGTATCATGAGCAAAAAGCTGGCCGCTGGCGCCGACGCCATCGTGTTAGACGTGAAGGCGGGCCGCGGAGCCTTTTTGCCCAACCGGGAGGACGCCCGCGCCCTGGCCCGCACAATGGTGGCGATCGGGCAGCGGCTGGGGAAGGCGACCGTGGCTTTGCTGACGAATATGGAGCAGCCGTTGGGCCGGGCGGTAGGCAATGCCCTGGAGGTGCGGGAGGCCATCGCCGCCCTGCGGGGTGAGGGACCGGCGGACCTGGAGGAACTCTGCCTGGCCCTGGGCGCTGTCATGTTGATGCTGGCGAAAAAAGCCGCCGCTCCCGGCGAAGCCAAAGAAAAGCTCGCCGGCCTTTTGAAGAACGGCCAGGCCTGGCGAAAATTAAAGGAAATGGTTGCGGCTCAGGGCGGTAATCCGGAGGTGATTGAAAATCCGGAGCTGTTAAAAGTTGCCGAAAAACAGGAAAAAATTCCCGCCCGTACGGCCGGTTACGTGCAGGCCGTGGATGCGAAAATGATCGGGGAGGCAGCCATGCTTCTGGGGGCGGGGAGGCAGACCAGGGAAGACCAAATCGACCTGGCGGCCGGCCTTGTTCTGCATAAAAAAACCGGCGAGTGGGTAGAGGCCGGAGAACCGCTGGCGACCTTATTCGTCAACCGGACGCGTTACCTGGAGGAGGCGAAAAAACTGGTCCGTGACGCTTACCGCACCGGGGCGGACGAGCCCGCTCCCCGGCCCATGGTTTGGGAAGTGATCAGCTAATTCTTTTGCCGCCTGAAAATTTTATACCTTCGTGGTGCCGCTGGGGAGCAATTTTCGCTTTCCTGGAGATACAAGGCACAAAGTTTTCCAGGCACAAAGTAAAATACTCCCTGGTCACGCCTGTTTCTTTGTGCCTTTATGCCTGTTGCCTCTGTGCCTCATATTAATTCTTGCTCCCCCTTGCTATTCAGGTTTAAAAAGACTATAATAAGATGATCTGGTTAAAGAGAAGTCAGGCGACTCAAAAATAAAAGCATAAAGACCCCGGAAATGCCAGAAGGCAAGAAACCGGCATGCGCTTTTTGCCCGGGGGAAATGGTTTCCGGGGGAGCTTAGAAAGGATGAAATCGTGTTTACTGCAGAGAGCAAGTTTAACTTTAATTGCCACCACGACCTTACCTGTTTTACTCAATGCTGCCGGGAAATTAATATCTTCTTGACCCCGTACGACGTGCTGCGGATGAAAAATCACCTGCAAATGCCTTCCGGGGAATTTTTGCAAAAATATACCGCGGCCTTAATTGCCGAAAATACGGGGCTGCCGGTTGTCTTGTTGAAAATGGACGAAAAAACCGGCCGGTGCCCATTTGTCACGGAAAAGGGGTGTCAAATCTACCCCGACCGGCCCTGGTCCTGCCGGATGTACCCGCTGAATCAGGATGAAAACGGAAATTACGGCCTGGCGGCCGACCATACCCGTTGTTTCGGCCTGGATGAGAACCGGGAGTGGGGAATCGGGGAATGGCTTACCGATCAGGGCCTGGACGTTTATAATGAGGTCGAGGCCTTGTTTGGCAAAATAGGAGAGCAGTTAAAGTCTTCCGGACACAAGATCCAGAACCCGAAAATCCAGGATATGTATTATACGGCCTGCTACGACCTGGATAAGTTCAAACGGTTTATTTTCGAAAGCAGTTTTTTAAAGGTTTTTGAGGTTGACCGGGAAACGATTGAAAGGATCAAGGCGGACGAGCTGGAACTGCTCAGGTTCGCTTTCCGGTGGGTCTTGTTCGGGGTGGCCGATAACAAGACTTTCAAAATAAAAGACGAGGTATTGGAGGCAAAGCGAAGGGCCCTCGGCAAAAAGGCGTAGAAAGAGGGGAGAAAACCGGAAAAGGGTGATTCTTTACATTATTAACCGTTTTCAACGGACGCCGCTCCAGACTGGCGAGCGGCTTTTTTGTTCAGCCGCCGGAAGAAGCCAGGAAAAGCACCCCTTTTCATGGGCGTGCTTTAAGCGGGGTTGCCATTCCGTGTTTTTTCATCGGGGAAGCAGGATCAGCTTTTTTTGCGCAGAAAACCTGTATATTAAGGTAGACCTTCAGGCCGCTTTTGCAGAACCGCCAGAGAATAAAAACAGGCAAAATGAAGCCCCAAGGCAGGCCTATTTTCCTTTGTACCTGCTGCCTTTGTGCCTATATTTTGTGAGGAGGGGAGCCCGTGATTATTCTTAAGGACGCCCGGAAAGAGGCTGAAAAGAACAGCCGCATTGCGGAAACAGTGGCCGGTATTCTGGAGGCGGTGCGCCGGAACGGCGACCGGGCGCTGGTTGA
>DAISHP010000124.1:0-5816 GCA_036822475.1 Bacillota bacterium | reverse complement strand
CGGATTGGTGTGCTGAACAAAGTTTATCCTGCGGCCAGCCTGGAGGAGGAAACCATGAAGCTGGCGCAAAAGATTGCCGCCGGTCCGCCGGTTGCCATCCGGCTGATGAAGTCGTCAGTTTACCGGGGTTTGCAGACCGGTTTGGAAGCCGTTTTAGATGACGCGGCGGTTTACGAATCAATTACCTTGCTTTCTCAGGACCACCAGGAAGGAGTGGTGGCCATGCTGGAAAAAAGAACCCCCGGTTTTAAAGGAAAGTAATTTCCGGCCGGGATCAGGCAGGGGGTGAGCAGGGGTGAACTGAGGACGGTGCTGCAAAAAAGGTGGCTCGTTTTTGCGACCAGGTTGCTTTTATCTGTCTTGTCCGGCGGGCACCGGTTTTTGCCCTGCGCATGTTGACCGGAAAGTGGTAGTTTTGCTTTTTTAAACATAATTCCGAGATCAGGAAGGGGAGATTTATTCACATGGCAGGAATTGTATCTTACGGCGCGTATGTTCCCTGGTACCGTTTGAATCGTAAAATCATTTTCAAGGCCATGGGCTGGTTTAACCCTTTTCCTCCCCCGCCGGGAGAAAAAGCGGTTGCCAATTACGATGAAGATAGTATTACCATGGCGGTGGCAGCCGGTATGGATTGCCTGCAGGGGTTCAACCGGCAGGAGGTTGAAGGGCTATACTTCGCTACCACTACTGCTCCGTTTAAGGAAAGGCAAAACGCAGGGATTATTGCCAGCGCCCTGAATCTGCGGGAGAACGTCCGGGCTGCCGATTTTGCCGGCGCGCCTAAATCCGGCACGGCTGCGCTGCTGGCCGCCAGTGAAACGGTAAAGGCCCAGACCGCAAAGAATGTGCTTGTTTGCGCTGCTGATACCCGCCTGGGGAAAATGGGCAGCACCCAGGAACAGCTTTTCGGCGACGGTGCAGCGGCCTTTCTTTTGGGGGAAGAAAAGGTGATTGCCACGCTGGACGGTTATTATTCCCTGACCTGCGATTTTGTTGACCACCGCCGGGCGCAATACGAGCGTTTTGACCGCAGCTGGGAGGAGCGGTGGATACGCGACATGGGCTACTTCAGGGTGATCCCCCAGCTTATCAATGGTTTACTCAAGAAGTATAACCTGGCCCTGGAGGATTTTGCCAGGGTGATTTTCGACTGCCCGTACAATCGGGCCCACGCGGCCATAGCCAAAAAACTGGGGATTGCCCCGGAAAAGCTCCAAAGCAACCTGATCGCCGAGGTGGGCGATACCGGGAGCGCTTACGCGTTAATGATGCTGGTGGCGGCTCTGGAAGAAGCCAAACCGGGCGATAAGCTGCTTGTCGTCAGCTACGGCAGCGGTGGTGAGGCGCTGTACCTGACGGTTACTGAAGAAATTACCAGGCTGAAGGGCAGGAAGGGTATTAAAGGTCATCTGGCCGTTAAGAAAGAGCTGGACAGCTACGAAAAATACACTGTTTTTCGCAATATGGTACCTCTGGAAGTGGGCATGCGGGGCGAGGAAATAGCCATGTCCCAGATGTCTACCCTCTTCAAGAATCGAAAAATCGTTTTGTCCCTCTGTGGCAGCAGGTGCACAAAGTGCGGTACGCCGCAGTTTCCTGCCCAGCGCGTTTGCGTAAATCCGGACTGCGGGGCCGTTGACCAGATGGAGGAATATTGTTTTGCCGATAAAAAAGGCCATATTTTTTCCTATACCGGGGACCTTCTGGCCGCTTCGCTCAATCCGCCGGCAATTTACGGTCTCGTAGATTTTGAGGGAGGCGGCCGTTACATGTTTGATTTCACTGACTGCGAACTGGATTCCCTGAAAGTAGGCATGCCTGTGCAAATGAGCTTCCGGCGCAAGCAAACCGATGAAGCGAGAGGTTATTACGGTTACTTCTGGAAAGCAGTTCCCGTAAAGGAGGAGAAATAAATGGCGGAAGGAATTAAAGATAAAGTAGCCATTATCGGGATGGGTTGCACCCAGTTCGGCGAGTTGTGGGATAAAGGAGCCGAAGATTTAATGGTGGAAGCCTTTACCGAGGCTTTAGAAGATGCCGGCATTGAAAAAAAGGATATTCAGGCTGCCTGGCTGGGCACTTGTTTTGATGAAGTCAACGTTGGAAAAAGCGCGATCAGCCTTTCCGGCACCTTGAAGCTGCCCTTTATCCCGGTGACCAGAACGGAGAATTTTTGCGCCACCGGGTCGGAAGCTTTTCGGGGTGCTTGCTACGCGGTGGCGTCAGGTGCTTATGATATGGTTTTGGCCCTGGGCGTTGAAAAATTGAAAGACACCGGTTACGGCGGGCTTCCGGATTTTGGCGCGGCCATGGGTACCATGAACAGGCTCATCTTTCCCAACTTTACCGCTCCGGGTATGTTTGCCATGCTGGCGACCAGGTACTTTGCTAAGTACGGCCTCAAACCAGAAGAAGGCAAGCTGACGCTGGCGAAAATATCGGCCAAGAGTCACCGGAACGGAGCGTTAAACCCAAAAGCGCACCTGCGGAAAGAAGTGGCAGTTGAAATGATTGCAATGGCACCCATCGTTGCCTGGCCCCTGGGTCTTTACGACTGCTGCGGAGTTAGCGACGGGGCGGCGGCGGCCATTATTACCCGTCCGGAAATAGCCAGGAAGCTGCGGCCCGACCCCATTTACATCAAAGCGCTGCAGATAGCAACCAGTCCCGTAGAAGAATTGATGTACAACAGATGGGACGGTACCTATCTGGAAACCACTACCCGCTGCGCAGCCAAGGCCTACCAGGAAGCAGGCATAAAGAACCCGCGTGCGGAATTGAGCCTGCTGGAATTGCACGATTGCTTTTCTATTACGGAGATGGTTACCTACGAAGATCTGCAAATATCACCCCGGGGCCGGGCCAGGGAAGACATTGAGGCCGGGTTTTACAACCTCGACGGGCAGATTCCCTGCCAGCCCGACGGCGGTTTAAAGTGTTTCGGTCATCCCATTGGCGCTTCCGGTTTGCGGATGATCTACGAAGTATACAAGCAGTTGCAGGGAAAGGCCGGCCCGCGGCAGATCAAAAACCCCCGCCTGGGCCTGACCCATAATCTGGGCGGTTTTCCGCCAATGAGCGTCTGCAGTATCTGCATATTAGGGAATGAAGCGTAAGCCCAGAAGGCAGGCGGCCGGTTATCTTCGTTGCGCCAGCGATTCTAAAAGAAAGGGGTTTTGGTATGGGTGATCTCCGGCAGAAAGAAGGAATGGAACTACCTGGTTATTCATTTGTTGTGGAACGGGGGAAGATCAGGGAATTTGTGCAGGCTATCGGTGACCCCAACCCTGTTTACCGGGAAAAAGAGGCAGCCGTAAAGGAAGGATACCGGGATGTGATTGCTCCGCCTACATTTGGTATTTGTATTGATATGTGGGGCGGACCCGGGTTTGAGGAGCTGTGCAAAGGGCTTGAATTAAACCCCTTGATGGTTTTGCACGGCGAGCAAGAGTACGAGTACTTTCAGGAAATCAATCCCGGTGACGAAATAACCGCCCGGCCAAAACTGGCGCGGGTTTTCCAGAAAGAAGGAAGAAGCGGCAAAATGAACATTATCATTCTGGAGACAACGTACTTCAACCAGCGGAACGAAAAGGTGCTTCTGGGCAGGGCGACTATTGTGGAACGGTTGTAAGGAGGCGGAGCGAATGGCAGGAAAACTCTATTTCGAAGAGATCAATATAGGTGATGAAATGCCCAGGCTGGTAAAGGAACCGGTAAACGAATTGCAGTTTGTAAAATATGCCGGCGCTTCGGGCGATTTTAACCCCGTCCACACCGTTGATGCAATAGGCAAAATGGCGGGCTTTGGCGGCGTCATTGCCCACGGAATGCTAATTATGGGCTTTGTCGCCCAGGCCGTGGCGGGCTGGGTCTCGCCACGCTGCTTAAAAAAGCTTAAGGTTCGCTTTAAGGGGGTGACCAGGCCGGGCGATGTCATTACCGTAACCGGCAAAGTCATCGACAAAAAGGATGCTGATCACCTTATTGTCTGCGAGGTTCAGGCCGCCGATCAAAAGGGGGACGTGAAAATCAGCGGGCAATTTGAAGCTGTTCTACCGGTCAGAGGTTAGCCGGGGCGGTTGATTAAAAAATTGCCCGGGGGCACCCACTTCTTTCAGGAGTGGGGAAGCATAGCCAGGTTTGGCAATTTTAAAAAATGAACAAGGAGGAATGTTTAAAGATGGGAATGTTAGATGACAGAGTGGCCGTGATTACCGGTTCGGGTCGCGGAATAGGGAAGGCCGCCGCGCTGATGATGGCACGGGAGGGCGCTGCCGTAGTGGTTAGCGATTTGGATGCAGAGCCTGCAGAGGAAACAGTAAAGGAAATAACTGCGGCCGGCGGGAAGGCGGTAAGTTGCGTTGGCAACGTGACTCATCCGGATTTTCCGGAGAAGTTGATCAATACTGCCTTGAATTCCTTCGGTGCCCTCCACATCATTGTCAACAATGCCGGTTACACCTGGGACGGCATGTTGCACAAAATGACAGACGAGCAGTGGCAGGCCATGCTCGACGTGCACGTGACCGCTCCTTTTCGCATCATTCGCGCCGCTGCCCCTTATATCCGGGAGACAGCAAAAAAGGAAATTGCCGAAAAGAAACGGGTCATGCGGAAAATAGTCAATGTTATGTCCGTTGCCGGGACGCGCGGCAATGTCGGCCAGGCCAACTACTCGTCGGCCAAGGCGGCCTTGAGCGGTCTTACCAAGACTATCGCCCAGGAGTGGGGCCCCTTAAACGTTAATTGCAACGCGGTGGCTTTCGGAGTAATCAGCACTCGCCTGACTGACGACAAAGAAAAAGGGGTCACCATACTTGATAAAAAGATTGCGATTGGCATCCCCAGTCATATGCGCGAAATGATGATCCAGTTTATACCATTGCGCCGGATCGGCACTCCGGAGGAAGCGGCGAGTGGCATATTCTTCCTGGCCTCTCCTCTTTCTGACTACGTTTCAGGGCACATTTTGGTTGTTGACGGCGGCATTGATATGTAAACAGCATCCGGGCACAAATGCCGGGGGCCGGGGCCGGGCGGTTTCCGGACCCCGGCCTGCCGGAATAAAATTTTCAAAAGAAAGAGGTTAGCAAGAATGGGAATTTACACCGAAGAACATGAGATTTTCAGGCGTACATTAAAAAAATACATCGAAAAAGAAATTGTTCCCCATCTCGAAGAATGGGAAGAAAAAGAGGAAGTGCCCCGCTCTTTTTGGAAAAAGTTAGGTGAACAGGGTTATCTCTGCCCCTGGCTGGATGAAAAATACGGCGGAACCGGGGCGGGGTTTGAATATTCTGTGATTATTAATGAAGAAATGGCCTGGGCAGGTGTAAACGCTGCTGTCGGCGTGGGTGTACACAGCGATATCGCTGCTCCCTACCTTTACAGTTACGGCAGCGAAGAACAAAAGGAAAAATGGCTGCCTGGCTGCGCGACCGGCGATATTATCCTGGCCATTGCGATGACCGAACCTAACGCCGGCTCCGACCTGCAGGCAATTAAAACTACTGCTGTAAAGGAAGGCGACGAGTACGTTATCAATGGCCAGAAAACATTTATCACCAACGGAATATCTGCCGATGTAGTGATTGTGGCCTGCAAAACTAATCCCCAGGCTGACCCGCCTTATACGGGGGTAAGCTTGATTGTCGTCGAAAACGGCACACCGGGTTTTATTAAGGGCCGCAAGTTAAAAAAGTTGGGCGTGCGTTCCTCGGATACAGCGGAGCTGTTTTTTGACCAATGCCGGGTGCCGGCCGGTAATTTACTTGGTCAGGAGGGAATGGGCTTTTTCTACCTGATGCAAA
>DAISHP010000123.1:0-5817 GCA_036822475.1 Bacillota bacterium | reverse complement strand
TCCTTTCCCCCCACGGGGCGGGAACATATTTTAACCAGAACCGGACAATCTCCCTCCGGTCCCGGCTGATAAAATAAGTGGCCACCAGGGTGACGATAATCACCATCACCGCGTCGGGCAGGGCGGAGGCCAGGTGGAGCAGGAAGTTCGCCGCCTGGCCGGCCAGATCGGACAGCCATCTCGTCAAAACACCCATATTCTCCTGCAGACGGTCGGTAATTACCGGCGGCAGCTGAATATAGAAAAGCCTCCCCCGCTCCACCCATTCGGTAACGTACTCCTGCACGGGGCGAAAATACCTGGGCAGGGATACCGATAAATCACTCAGTTCCGCTACCAGCCGGAAAACCAGCAAAGTCAAAAGCGAACCCAGCCCGCCAATCAGGACCGCCATTGCCGCCCCCACCGCCAGCGGCCTGGCCAGCCGGGCGCGCTGGTTGAGAAACCTCACCAGGGGTTCGATGAAGACGGCCAAAATAACCGCCAGCAGAAAAGGAAGCGTAACAACAAACAAATACTTGACGATGACGAGCACTTCCGGCACGATGAATTTCCAGGCCAGGTAGAGCAGCAAAAGCGTGATCGTCAGCGCCGCGATTTGCAAGTAGCGAGGCATTTTTTCGCCACCCCGATTTATATAATCAGCTTCTGGACGTAATAATAAACCAGGGGGGCGGTGAACAGCATGCTGTCAAAGCGATCCAGCATCCCCCCGTGCCCGGGGATCAGGTCCCCGGCGTCTTTAACTCCCACCTGCCGTTTAAAAGCCGATTCCACCAGGTCCCCCGCCTGGGCGGCGAGCCCCACCAGAAGGCCCAGCGCCAGCAGAGACGCCGGCGGCAAAAAAGGATAAATGGATAAAAAAGCGGCGGCCACCAGAAAACTTCCCGCTGTTCCCCCCACGGCGCCCTCGATTGTTTTTCCGGGGCTTAAAGCGCGGGCCAGGCGGCGCCGGCCGAAATATTTGCCGACGAAAAAGGCCGCCGTATCACTCACCCAGGTACCGGCCAGCATGAAAACAATCCAGATCCAGCCGTTGGGCAGGGTCCGCAAAAGGTAAACGTAAACAAAAAGGCCGACGTAGGAAACGGCCAGCAGGCCCATGGACATGTCAATTAAATTAAATTTTGGATAAAAGAAGATGAACCAAAGCAAAAAAATAAAAAATATAATGGCGATGGCTCCTGCCAGGCCGGCGTCTTTGTATAAATAAACGTTCCCTAAGAGGAGAACTGTCCCCACCAGCATCAGTTCAAAAGGGATATTTAAATTCAGGCGGCAAAACATCCGCCGGATTTCCGCCAGAGAAAGCAGCATCACCAGCGCGCACAGGGTGAGCAGCGCCGGCCCGCCCAGCCATACGGCCAGGATAATTAACGGAATACCGATCAGGGCGCTCAAAATTCTGGGGAGCAACATTTTCACCAGCTTTAAAGAAGCCCGCCAAAGCGGCGCTCCCGGCTTTGAAAATCAACAATTGCTTGCAGTAAATGAACCCGGCGAAAATCAGGCCACAATACCGGCGTCAACCAGAATTCTGTATACGCCAGCTGCCACAGCAAAAAATTACTCACCCGGTAATCCCCCGAAGGCCGGATTAAAAGATCGGGATCTGGCTGCCCGGCAGTATACAGGTGGCCGGAAATCGCCTCCTCGTCTATTTCCCTGGGATTTAGTTCTCCCTGCAGGACCTTTTGCGCCAGGGCGCGTACGGCCTCCACCAGTTCACTGCGGCTGCCGTAGTTCAGCGCCACATTCAGGGTCAACCCCTGGTTCAGGCGGGTCCGCTCCCTGGCCATCAGCACCGCCTTTTGGGCAGAAGCGGGTAATTCCTCCAGTTTCCCGATGGGGTTGAGGCGGACCCCGTTGGCGCAGAGCTCATCAATTTCTCTTTGAAGATATTCTATTAATAAATCCATTAAAGTATTTACTTCTTCCCGGGGTCTTTTCCAGTTTTCCGTAGAGAAAGCATACACGGTGAGGAACCTGATCCCCAGTTCAACGCAGATCTTGACCACATCCCGCAGGGACTCCACCCCGGCCCGGTGCCCGAAGGTGCGCGGCAGCCCCCGGCGCTGCGCCCAGCGGCCGTTGCCGTCCATGATAATGGCAATGTGCTGCGGCAGCCGGGACCGGTCAATCCGGGCGAGCAATCCTGTTTCTTCAGCTGTTTTCCTTTCCTCCGGTAACTTTTTAAACATCCGTCCAGTCCCCCATTATCAGTCGTCGGTCGGTCGTCGGATGTCAGACGTCAGAAAAAATTATATAAAACCCCCTCAATATGCATAAGCAGGCGGCGGGCGGCGGACGTCAGATCTGCTTTTGAAAATTTCCCCTGCTTTTCCCAAAAAATGCTGACGCCCGACGACTGACGACTGTTTTGAGGGGGTTTAAGGTCTTTTATTCTTCCACAATCGCTCCGTTCGGACAAACATCAAGGCAAGTACCGCAGCTCTCGCATTTATCCGGGTCAATCCGGTAAATGTCTCCCTCCACAATGGCTTCGTTCGGGCAGGACTCCAGGCAGGTCCCGCAGGCCAGGCATTCGTCCGTGATCCGGTATGCCAACTTAAACCCACCCCCTCTCTAAGAACAGGGATTGGGAATTAGGGACTAGGAATTAAGGATTTGGGGGTTCGCGGTCAATCGAAAGGTGGCCATAAATTTCCAACCTCTGCTGGTACTACAATCTACAAGAATCTAATCCCTAACCCCTGGTCCCTAATCCCTAACCCCTAATTTACACTTGCATAATCTCCTGTTCCTTATTGGCCACCAGCTGATCAATTTCCTTAATATATTTATCCGTTAATTTCTGAACTTCCTCCTGCAGGCGGCGCAGCTCGTCTTCCGAAAGTTCGCCCTTTTTCTGCTGCTGCTTAAAAAGATCGTTGGTCTCGCGGCGGATATTGCGGACGGCCACCCGTCCCTCTTCGGCTTTTTTCCGCACTACCTTCACCAGTTCGGCCCGTCTTTCCTGGGTCAACTGCGGAATCACCAGGCGGATTACCGTCCCGTCGCTGGCCGGGTTGATGCCCAAATCGGATTTCAAAATGGCCTTTTCAATTTCCGGCAGAGCCGCTTTATCCCACGGCTGGATCACCAGGAGCCGGGGTTCGGGAGCAGAGATATTGGCCAGCTGGTTCACCGGCATTAAACTGCCGTAATAGGAAACCATCACCTTGTCCAGCAGCGCCGGCGTGGCTCTGCCCGCCCGCAAGCCGGCAAACTCTTTTTTAATCACTTCCAGGGTTTTTTTCATATTTGCTTCCGCTTCCCTGACCCGGGGATTAACCAACTGCCACACCTCCTACAAAGGTGCCGATGTTTTCACCCAAAACGGCCCTTTTGATATTCCCCACCTCATTCAGGTTAAACACCACGACCGGGATGCGGTTGTCCATGCAGAGGGAAGTGGCCGTCGAATCCATTACGGCCAGCCCCTTATTCAGCAAATCGATGTAAGTGAGCGAGGTAAACCGTTTGGCGTTGGGATTTTTCAGCGGGTCATCGTCGTAAACCCCGCCCACCCGCTTGGCCATTAAAATCACTTCCGCCTCAATTTCCGCCGCCCGCAGGGCGGCGGTGGTATCGGTGGAGAAATAGGGATTCCCGGTTCCGCCGGCAAAAATAACCACCCGGCCCTTTTCGAGGTGCCGGATCGCCCGGCGCCGGATGTACGGTTCCGCCACCGCCCGCATCTCGATGGCCGTCTGGACCCGGCTGATAATCCCCTGCTTCTCCAGAGCGTCCTGCAGCGCCAGAGAATTAATTACCGTGGCCAGCATGCCCATGTAGTCCGCCGTTGCCCGGTCCATCCCTTTGGCGCTGCCGGCCAGCCCCCGCCAGATGTTGCCGCCGCCCACCACAATCGCCATCTGCACCCCTAACTGCACGACCTCTTCGATCTGGCGGGCGATGGACTTGACCACGTCGGGATCGATGCCGAAGCCCTGGTTTCCGGCCAAAGCCTCCCCGCTCAGCTTCAAAACCACGCGCCTGTACTTGGGGACCGCTGCCGATGCCATGCGGAAAGAAAACCTCCTCTTGGCTCAATCAGGACCTGGCCAGGCCTTCACCCAGTTCAAAGCGCGCAAAGCGCCTGACGGAAATGTTTTCCCCCAGGCGGGCAATATGTTCATTCAGCAACTGCTGAACGGTCACGTCCTGGTTTTTAATGAAAGGCTGCTCGAGAAGGCAGGTCTCTTTGAAAAATTTTTCCAGGCGACCCTCCACAATCTTCGGCCGGACTTTTTCCGGCTTCCCTTCGGCGGCGGCCTGGGCAGTCAGGATTTCTTTCTCGCGCTCAATTACGTCCGCCGGCACATCTTCCCGGCGCACGTATTCGGGCCTGGCCGCCGCCACCTGCATGGCCAGATCGTGAACCAGGGCGCGAAAATCATCTGTCCGGGCCACAAAATCCGTTTCGCAGTTGACTTCCAGCAGCACACCCACTTTTCCGCCGGGATGGATGTAGGCGTCGATAAGCCCTTCCGTAGTAACCCGCCCGGCCTTTTTCGCGGCCGCCGCCAGGCCTTTTTCGCGCAGGTAGTCGACGGCCTTTTGCAGATCCCCGCCGGTCTCGGTCAAGGCTTTCTTGCAGTCCATCATGCCCGCGCCGGTTCGTTCCCGCAATTCTTTTACCATCGCGGCCGTGATTTCACCCAAATTTCCAACACCCCTTCCGTAGCAATAGGGACGGTTCGCGTTGCAATAGGGACGGACAATATTTGCTTACCTGTCCCATCTCTTAAAGATGACATTTATAATATGACAATAATTAACTTTTATTATTTATTATAACCGGTGCAAGATATTTTTAAGATCCCGCCCGGTTGCCGGATTACGGAGGCCGGCCCACAGAAAAACGCAGGAGTTTCCTCCTGCCTGATCAGCCTGCTGTTAATTACATTGCTTCAGCCAGCTGCTCTCCCTGCCTGCCTTCCAAAACGGCATCGGCCATCTTGCTGGTCAGTAAGCGCACGGCCCGGATGGCGTCGTCGTTCCCGGGAATCACGTAATCGATTTCTTCCGGGTCGCAATTGGTATCCACCACGGCAACAATCGGAATGCCCAGCTTTCTCGCCTCGGCAACGGCGATCCGCTCTTTGCGCGGGTCGATTACAAAAAGAGCGTCCGGCAGCTTTTTCATGCCCTTAATCCCGCCGACGGACTTCTCCAGTTTCTCTTTTTCCCTGGTCAGCCGGGCGATTTCCTTCTTCGGCAAAGCGTACAGCGAGCCGTCGGCTTCCATCCTCTCCAGCTCCAGGAGGCGTTCAATCCGGTGGCGGATGGTCTGAAAGTTCGTGAGCATGCCGCCCAGCCAGCGCTGGTTCACGTAAAACATCCCCGCTCGGGTGGCCTCTTCCCGCACGGCCTCCTGCGCCTGCTTTTTGGTGCCCACAAAAAGAATGGTGCCGCCGCCGGCGCTTAACTCTTTCACAAAGTTGTAAGCTTCTTCAATTTTTTTGACCGTTTTCTGGAGATCGATAATGTAGATCCCGTTGCGGTCGGTAAAAATATAAGGGGCCATTTTTGGGTTCCATCTCCGGGTCTGGTGCCCGAAATGAACCCCTGCTTCCAAAAGCTGCTTCATCGAAATAATGGCCACGGTTCCACCTCCTTCCGCCCTGGTTTCATCCTCCGCCGCCTTCATCCTTTTGCAAAAACCCGGGATCCGGGCAACCGGCAAAAATCGGGCCGGCGTGTGTAATTTTACCGGATGTATTCTAACACAAACTTTCCCGGCGCGCAAGGGATGATCAAAAAAGAGCCGTTCTTTACCAACGGGTAATTTCATGTTAAAATGAGGGGAGG
>DAISHP010000122.1:0-5866 GCA_036822475.1 Bacillota bacterium | reverse complement strand
GCTGAAGCAATCCGAAAAAGCGCATAAACGACACGAAAAATTTCATAAATACACTTTAAAAGAATACCAGCTGACCCGTCTATTTATCTTTTTAAATCCCCAAAGCGATTTACTGGGCGACGGTTATCAGCTCTGGCAATCGCTCATTTCCATTGGCTCCGGCGGGCTTGCCGGAAAGGGTTTGCTGGGGGGCACGCAGACCCACTTTACTTTTTTGCCGGTGCGCCACACCGATTTCATCTTTTCGGTGGTCGGCGAAGAGTTTGGCTTTCTCGGCGCCCTGGTTCTGCTGGGGTTGTTTTTGCTCATTATTTACCGCGGGATCAGGATCGCCCTGGAAGCAAGGGATTTTCTGGGCTCCCTGCTGGCCGTGGGAGTCGTTTCCATGTTTGCCTTCCATGTATTTGTTAATATCGGCATGACTTCCGGGATCATGCCCGTGACGGGCATCCCGCTGCCCCTTTTCAGCTACGGCGGTTCGAATATGATCATGAACCTGATGGCCCTGGGAATTTTGCTCAACGTTTACGTGCGCAGAAGGAAAATTTTATTCTAATTCCGGGCCGGGCAATCCAGGCCTGGCATATTTGTCCCCTCCTGAAAATATATTTTTAGCGGAGGGGATCATCTTTGATCGGGAAGATTTTCAAGAATAATAGACAGACCTGGGGTTCGAAAAAGTACCAGGTGCTGGACTGGCCGTCCGCCGGGCCGGGGACTTACCGCGGCTGGCCGATTGAGGGGCCGCGCAAAAGCTACCGGAAGACGTTTTTCCGGTTCACCGTGGCGCTGGCCGTTTTGGCCCTTCTACTGGTCTTAAGGGAACTTCCCAACCCCCTGGGCGCCCGCGTACAGGAAAATCTGCGCTATATCCTGACGACCGAGTGGAACTTTCAACCCATGCTGCAAAAAGCGGTCCAGATCGGCCTGCAAATGGTTAATGAAAATTATCCCTTTTACGGTGATTTGGTTGGCGAAAACCGGGAAGAGTCCCGGGAGGCTCTGGGGCGCGGCAGCTTAACAGAAGATTTGCTCATTCCCGTTTCGGGAAAAGTAGTCAGGGGCTTTGGCTGGTCTGCCGACCCGCTTGACGGCCTGGAGCGCTTCCATTCCGGCATTGATATCCAGGCTTCCCCCGGCACCCCGGTAAAAGCCGCCCGGAGCGGAAAAGTGGCGCGCACCGGGAAAGACCCTTCCCTGGGTTATTATATCTTATTGGACCACGGGGAAGAGGTTTATACAATGTATGCCGGACTGGCGCCCGGAAAGCTGGTCCAGGGGGAAACCGTCCGGGCCGGCCAGGTCATCGGCGAAGTGGGCACGGACGGTGACGTGCGGGGCGGCGGGCTGCATTTTGAGCTGCGGGAAAAGAGCAGGCTGGTGGATCCTTTAACCAGGCTGAAGGTGTCCGGGAATTGACTTAGTCCATAGGCACAAAATAAGTTAAGTGCCTGGCACTTAACTTATTCTCAAAGGCAAAGAGGTGCGAAGGAATGAGACCGTCTTTCGGGTCGCAAAAGCAAAACGCAAAAGCAAAAGGCGCGGCGGCAAAGGCGGCAAAAGAGGGGCCGGGGAAGCGGCGGAGTTTTTCCAGCGGTCAGGAGTAATAACGGGGGAAGAAGATGCGGATTGCGCGTTTCATGGACATAGATATTTATCTGAACGTTTTTTTTCTGGGCCTGCTGGGCCTTTTCTTTGTGGCCGGCGTGATGGGGAAAGGTTTGCTTGCCTTTGCCGTGGTGTTTTTTCACGAGCTGGCGCACGTTGCCGTTGCCCGTCGCCTGGCGGTGCCGGTGGCGGAGGTGGAATTATTCCCCTTTGGCGGTGTAACCCGCATGGGCAGCGAAATGATCCTGGATCCGGTCAAGGAAAGTTACATCGCGGTGGCCGGGCCGGCTTCCAACCTGCTCATGGCGGCCGCGGGCCTGGCTTTAAAAAATCACGGCCTCTGGCACGACCAGCTTGGCCCCTTTTTTCTGCAGGGCAACCTGCTGATCGCCGTTTTTAACCTGCTGCCCGCGCTGCCCTTGGACGGCGGGCGGGTATACCGGGCGTACCTGGCCTCGAAAATCGGGATTCGCGATGCCACCTACCGGGCGGCGGGACTCGGTCAAATCTGGGCGGCTTTAATTGTCTTGTTGGGGGCGTTTGGTTTGTTTTTCCGCTTTTCCGGACTGGACATCCTGTTTACAGGCCTGTTTCTTTTTTACGCGGCGACGCGCGAAAAGGGCACGGCACCTTATCTTTTCGCCCGCCATCTGACTCAAAAAAAGGAAGACCTGAGGAAAGCACGGGTGCTGCCTGCCGAACCCCTGGTGGTGATGGAGAACGTGACCCTGGGCGAGATCACCCGGCCCTTTTTGCCCCAAAGGTTTCACCTGGTACTGGTTTTAGACAGGCGGTGGCGGTATAAAGGGATGCTCACCGAAACGCAGATCATTGACGGCTTGCTGGAGTATGGTTTTGATTTGCCGGTGGGGAGACTGCTTCTATGAGACAGCCTATAATTTAACCACAGAGAACACAGAAAGTATAGGCATTGGAAACAAGCCAGGTTTCAGATTTTAAGCCAGGATACCTTATTATTCCATATCTGGAAGGCAGGAAAAAGAAAAATTTCCCTGGGGTTATTTTTTCATCATGAAACCTTTTTTGGCAAACACCAGAGTAAGGATGGATTTAATAAACTACGAAAGCGAAAGTGGAAAGGTCTGTCGCCGTCTGTTATATTCCTCAACGGCCTGTTCGTATTCCGGCCGCCGTTTAACGTAATCCTCCCTTCCCAGCAGGGAATAGGTAATGTTTTTCCCTTCTTCCACGCCCGGCTGATCGAAAGGATTGACCTGCAGCAGCCGGGCGGAGTACACCACCAGGGCCTCGTAGAAATAAAACAGGGCGCCTAAGGCAGCGGGGGAAATCGTGCTCAGGGTAATCCGGTAGCACGGCCGCCCGGCCCCGGCCAGGCTCATTTCCGTGGCCAGCTGCTCAATGTTGAGCTGTTCGCTCATGGTGTGGCCGGCGAAGTAAGCGTATTCTATTTCCGCGGGAAATTCCCCGGTGAGCGTGATGTCCGCAGGGAGCCGGTCGATTTTCAAAAAACCGAAAACTTTATCGTCCGGACCTTCTTTAAAAAGCTGCAGGAGCGAATGCTGGTCAGTGGCGCCCAGGCAGGCCAGCGGGGTAGTCCCGGCGTGGACGACGTCACCGGTGGTGGAAAGTTTTTTGCCCAGGCTTTCGGCCCATAACTGCATGAACCATAAACCAAATTCAAAAAGCAGGCTGCTGTAATTGAACAGAACGTGGATGGACCGGCCCCGGCGGGCGTGTTCGTAAAGGCCGGTGCCGAGGGCAAAGACGGCATTCTCCTCCGGCGGCGTCTCAACCACTGCCCGGTGGACCGCCCGCGCGCCGTTCAGCAGTTGCTGGCTGTCGATGCCGGCGATTTCTGCGGGGAGGAACCCCACCGAAGATAAAACGGAATACCTGCCCGGCAGTTCGGCGGGAATGGGCAACAGGTGGCACCCCAGGTTTTTGGCAATCCGGTTAATACCGTTGTCGCGGCGGTCGCAGATAATTACGATGTCCTGCCGGTTGCCGCCGGCTTCCCGGTATACTTTGAAAAAATGGATGAAGCATGCCGCCGTTTCGGGAGTAGAACCGGATTTACTGGTGTAGATGAGCGCCGTTTTGGAAAAGTCCAGGAGTTCGCTTAAGTGTTTGATTACCACCGGATCGAGGTTATCCAGCACAAAGATGCGCGGCCGGGCATTTTTCCGCAAGTTGTAGAAAGGTCCCTTCAGGAACTGCAAAACAGCCCGGAAGCCCAGGGCGGACCCGCCGATGCCCAGCACTAAAAGGTTGTCATATTTGCTTTTCAGGTTTTGGGCCAGGTGTTTGATGTCCGGAAGAAGTTTTTCTTCTCCGAAGGAAAGGGTAAGGGGAGTTTTCTCTTCTTTGAGCGCCGCCTGGTATTCCCGGAAGGTTTCGCCGTATTTTCCGGCCAGGACGTCCAGACGATCGTTTCCGTTTAATAAATGACCGGTGTCGACCGTGAGGATTTCTTTCATTTAAACCACTCCTTTAAAACAGGAATGAGGGTTAAGGAACCAGGAATCAGGAATTGGGAAATTGCACCGCCATGCTCTGTTTTCACGGTGCCGACAAAGGATGCTTGCCCGAAGGGTTATTTAAGAATACCATATTATGCCTTTTGGTGTCAAGCAGAAGAAAAATGTATTGCCACTTTCCGCTTATTATGGTATATTGTATACATCAGGAGTGAAAAGTATGTTTCTGTTGCCGGTCAAGCCAGCAATTGCAATGACTACAATGAACACCCCGGGCATGCCGGTGGGCACCGGGGTAGTGGCGTTTGCATTTTTAGCTCCTTGCCGGCAACCTGCCGTGGACCTGCCCTGAAATATTTAGCATTTGGAAAAGGAGCAAAGGGCCACCCGGGTTGGGTGGCCCTAAATTTTTCGAGGAAGTTTTTCGAAGGGGGTGTGGAAAATGCTGAACGAGAACGTCGTCTTCGTTTACTGCCAGAATCAATGGCTGGCTCTTTGCGACGGCAAATTAATCGCCGCCGGAGACGACTACGAAGAGGTGGTGTCGCTGGCGCTGGCCGCATCTTTGTTTTAGGAAGAGGCAGGTTTTCCGGAAAAAACCGAGAAGATTACGTTAAGGAACGTTGTTCGCTGGCAATAATACCTTTAACAGGAGGGAATAGCTTATGGAACGTTCCTTCCACCCGTAAAGTAATGGAAAATAAACTTCCCAGGGAAAAGGGGGCCTAATCCCTAATCCCTAATCCCTAACCCCTGCTTTTAAGGAGGAACGCATGGACCCCCGCCTTGAAAATATTTTACGCCGCGTTCAAAAGCCGGCGCGGTACGTGGGCGGCGAATGGAACGCGCTCCGCAAAGACTGGGAAAAAACCCCGGTGAAAATTGTTTTTGCTTTTCCCGACGTTTACGAGGTGGGCATGTCTCACCTGGGCCTGCAGATTCTTTACCATGTGGTCAATCAGCGGGACGATGCCCTGATGGAGCGCACTTTTGCTCCGTGGACGGATCTGGAAAAGGAAATGCGCCAAAACCGGATTCCTTTGTTCAGTCTGGAGTCCCAGCGCCCCGTCGGGGACTTCGACCTGCTGGCCTTTACCCTGCAGTACGAAATGACCTTTACGAACGTTTTAAACATGCTGGATCTGGCCGGCCTGCCGCTGCGCACCGCCCAGCGCACCAACCGGCATCCCCTGGTGATCGCCGGCGGGCCCTGCGCCTATAACCCCGAGCCGCTGGCCGAATTTATCGACCTGTTTGTGATTGGCGAAGGGGAAGAAGTATTTCCAGAAATCATTGATCTGGTCAAGGATTACCAAAAGGACCGCGACCGGGAGCGGTTTTTTCTGCGGGCAGCCGGGGTGGCCGGTGTTTACGTTCCCTCATTATATCTGGTAAAATATCAACCGGATGGAAAAATAGGCGGCCTTCAACCGGCGATAGAAGGCGTCCCCGAACGGGTCACCAGGAGGGCAGTCAAAAATTTTGATGCCGCCCCCTTTCCGGCGACGTTCATTGTTCCCTCTACGGAAGTGGTGCACGACCGGATTATGCTGGAGGTGATGCGGGGCTGCACCAGGGGTTGCCGCTTTTGCCAGGCCGGGGTGATTTATCGCCCCGTCCGGGAAAAGAGCGTGGAAACGCTCCTGGAGCAGGCCCGGCAGCTGGTCGAAAATACCGGCTACGATGAAATTTCGCTGGTTTCCTTGAGCACTGCCGACTACTCCCAGATAGAGAAACTGGTTCGAAAGCTGCTTGCTGAATTTGCCGCCCGGAAGGTTAACATTTCTCTTCCCTCTTTG
>DAISHP010000121.1:0-5875 GCA_036822475.1 Bacillota bacterium | reverse complement strand
GACGTGATTTTGCCGCTGACGGTTTTGCGCCGCCTTGACTGCGTATTGGAAAAAAGCAAGGCTCAGGTGCTGGAAAAATACGAGCATCTGGTGGACGTTACTCTCCATATGATGAGGAGATTAAGGCCGGAGATGCACGGGATATTAGAGGCAGCATTTTCCCAGGGTGCAGACACAGATACAATCGCTTCCATGACGGGAGGTCTATTAGGAGCAATTGCAGGAACAGAATGGCTTGATCCGATCCGGCGCCAATTACAAGACGCCGACTATCTGGCATCTGTCGCCGGGGCAATTGCGGGTGAAAAGAGAGGCGATTCATGGCAACCTGCTAATTTACCTCTGTTTCCCAGGCGAATAAATAAGAGAGATATAGATGAAATTTTAGAGCGGTTATCCAAATGTAGAGAAGGGGACATTATCTCCCTGGAAGGTAAAGTTGAATTCAAAGTACTAAAAATTATCCAGCCCCAAACCCGTACAAAAAATGTTCGGGCTACATCATGGAAATTACTATGGTTCGGAGGCCAGACTATCTACGTAACAAAAATTAGCCGCCTTCAGGAGTTTTCCCCGACTCAGGAGAAGAGAGCTACGCTTTTTGACCCTGTGCCGGCGGCTGTTGAAATGTTGCCTGTTACAATCGTCAGAACAGGTATCAAGTTGCCGGTTAGCGATTTGGAAAAATCGCGGCGTTTTTACGAAAAAGCCCTTGGTTTGCCGGTCAGTAAGGAATCTAAGAACTTTGTTAACTTCAGTGGGTCTATCTCGCTTGTAAAAAAATCCCACGAGAATGAAATTTTAAAAGCTTTATCTCAAGAAAGAAGATTTAATATATCTTCCATTATCCATATAGAAACCAGTTCTTTAGAGGCAACCTGGGAAAACGTTCGTAGATTTGGGGTTAAAATTCTTCAGGCCGTTAAAGACAACGAGTTTGGCCAAAAGTATTTCCGTTGTCTTGACCCCGATGGAAATGTTGTGGAAGTTTTTGAATCTGTTAAAATAGCATAGAGACGTGAGGATTGAAACATCGGGAAAAGATAGTCTCAAGTGCATTTCCGTGACCTGGTGATTGGGAATAGAAAATAAATTTGAGAGGCAAATAAACCTGGCTCAAGAACTTTTGGAGCGGATAAAAAATTGCTCCCCGAAGTTTTTTGAAAGACTTGTTATCGAGCTGCTGGTAAAAATGGGTTATGGCGGATCTATGCACGATGCGGGGCAGGCAATCGGACGCAGCGGCGATGGAGGGATTGACGGGATAATTAAAGAAGATAAATTGGGGTTGGACGTCATTTACGTCCAGGCTAAAAGATGGAAAGGGACTGTCGGCCGGCCGGTTGTTCAGGCTTTTGCCGGCAGTCTTGAAGGCCAGAGGGCAAAAAAGGGCATCCTGATCACGACTTCTCAGTTTTCTTCTGACGCTAAAGAATACGTATTAAGAATTGAGAAGAAAATTGTCCTTATCGATGGGGAAATGCTTGCCAAATTGATGATTGATAACGATGTCGGGGTTAGCAAGGTTACCTCGTACGATATAAAGAAGATCGATTCCGATTATTTTTCTGATGAATTTTAGGATCGTTAAGCAGTTGTGGTATCCCCGGAGATTAAATTCGCCCGGTTCAACAGGTACTTGCAGATTACTTATTTGGGAACTGGCGCTAACTTGACGCCCCCAAAAAACGGACTGTATAATGTAACCAGAGGTGATCCTGATGAGCAGGCTCTCTGAAAGGAAAGAGCACCTTCTGTTTAATTACGAGGACTACTGCCTCCTGCCGGAAGATAAACGGGTGGAGTTAATCGGAGGGGATTTTTATTTGGTTCCTTCGCCGAGCGTTATTCACCAGCGGGTGGCTGCCAGGATAGCGGATCGTCTGCGTAGCTTTGTCGCCGAAAGGAAGCTGGGGGAGGTTTTCTACGCTCCCCTGGATGTGGTTCTTACCCCTTACGACGTAGTCCAGCCGGATATTATGTTCATCTCCAGCGAGCGCGCCCACCTTGTCACGGAAGAAAATATCCAGGGACCGCCTGATTTGATCGTGGAAATTCTCTCTCCTTCCACCGGCATGCGGGACCGGACCATCAAGAAAAAGCTTTACGCCCGGAGCGGGGTGCGGGAACTCTGGCTGGTGAATACCGCGGCGCAGGTGATCGAAGTATTTGACCTGGAAGCTGGCGAGGAAGTTTCTCCTGCTGTTTATGCCCGGGGCCGTGAACCGGTTTTAAAATCAAAGGTTTTGCCGGGTCTGACAATTGAACTGGATAAAGTTTTTTGATAGATAACGAAATTTCTCTGTTTAGACGCACAGGTAATTATTTTTTAAGATCTTAAAGAAAAAGTCCCCGATTGCACCTGATGGCTAATGAGGGGCTTTTCTGTTTTGTTGTTCGGAACCGAATTTATAATTATATTTATTTTTGGGTTCATATTCTTTTATAATAAAATCAGTGATAAGGATAAGGGCAGGTGTTCAAAGTGGCGGAACTGATTAGATTGAATTTAGAACCTGTGATTGAACGGATTGAGACGGCCTTACGGAATTTTCCCCAGGTGGCCGGAGCCTACCTGTTCGGTTCCGTCCTGGAGGCATGCCGGCCGGATAGTGATATTGACCTGGGACTTATCCTGGAGCCGGAAATAAAACCGGATAGTACGGAAGGCGACCGGTTGGAGGCGGCCATTGCCTTTTCCCTGCCACCGGTGGAGGGGCATCCCTTTGATCTGGTTTTCCTGAATCCAGAGAAGCCAATTTTTGTTTTTCGGGTCATCAAAGAAGGGAAGTTAATCTATTGCCGGAACCGGGAGCGAGTTACCGACGTAATTGAGTACGTCAGCCGGCGGTACGCCGATCTGTATCCCCGGTACCGTACTGCCTTGGAGGAGATTATCGGGGAGGTGATGGCCGGTGGGCTTAGACCGTGAACGGATGATGGCAAAAATTAGCTATATCAGGGAGCAGACGACCAGCATCAAAGAATTGCTGGATAGTGAGAAAAAAGAGGAAATTCTGGAAGATCCCTGGCTGATCAAGGGTTTAAAGTATTCGTTGCAGACGGCGATCGAAGCCATGATTGATCTGGCCTACCATATAGCAGCTAAAAAGTTCGGCCGCGCTCCGGGCGATGCCCGGGAGGCCCTGCGGATACTCTTGGAGGCGGGGCTGATTGCCAGGGAAAACTGGCCGGTTTATTCAGCCATGATTGGTTTTCGCAATCGCATAGTCCATGGGTACCAGGAAGTATCCTCCGAAAGGGTATATGAAATGGCCAGAAATGAGCTGGCTGATTTTGAAAAATTTATCTGTGAAATCAAGCCCTTGTTGCCAAACGATCGGTCAGAAGGCAAACCTTGTTCGAGCTAAAGTCCGCGCAGGCCCCCGGTTGAGGGTCTGTCTGGGCAGGGATCGATATTCGTGTCTGGATAACTAACATAATATGGTAAATAAATACCAGTTATTTCACCTGGTTTTCCGGCGCCACTTCCAGATAAACTGCCGTCCGCTGACTCACGACCACCAGTTTCACTTTTAACGTGTACTTAATCCCGTCCAGTTCCACCTGGCGCAGATCAATTACCTGGGGAATCAGCAGGTAGTTGAGGGTGCCGACCTCCTGGCCCAAAAGCGGCTGCAGCCACTCCCGCACCTTGTTTTCCACGAACAACTGGACTTTTTTCTGGTCGTAACCGGTGGTCGGTTTGCCGGGCGCGAACGATACGTGCACGTCCAGGCTGCTGACTACCTGCGTTTGGCGGTTTTTTAGACTCTCCTTAACCTGGTGCAATTCTTTTTCCGTTGCCGCCAGCTGCTCATGTAAAGAACTGTTGGCCAAAGAGAGGCGATCCACCTGTTCCCCAACCAGGGAATTCACTCCCGCGCCCCCGGCCAGCAGGCCGATCAAAAAAGCCGCCGCCAGCTGCTTGAAGCGCCCGCTCATTCCTTTCCCCCGCATAAGGCCAGGATCAGTTGGTAGCCCACCTGCGTTCCGGCCAGGGCGCTGAAAATGTATAATAACTGTCTGATTACCGCCCGGAGTTCACCCTGAAAGAGGCCGGATTCAAAAACCTCAAAAGTGGAAAAGGTCCCCCCGATGGCCGCCGCGATGGCCCAGATTTTCATGTCCCGGGCCAGCTTAAGCATGACGGCAACCGGCGGTTCGCGCACCATTACGGCAGCCAGCGAGCCGATCAGAGCGGCGCCCAGCATGATTCCCAAGGCAGTAAAAAAGATCAGAATCAGCTTTTGGCCGAAAGTTTCCAAGGGAGGGACTCCTTTCGGGACAAGTTCCTTTTTTATGGATATTTGCTCCTTCAGCGGGATATGACTGGGATTTCCGGCCGGGAAGGGGATAATTTGCTTCTTACGCTCTGCACCTTTTCCCGGGGCAACCTTTTTCAGCCGACAATTTTTATATCTTTACAAGTTGTCTGTCCTTCTGGTAAAATTAAGGGGAGGTTTTTATGTCCCGGGGGATAAAAAAACCACCTGCGCCGCTAACAGCCATAGCGACTACCGGACTGGTTGTAACCACGCCAGAAGAACCCTTAAGCGTAGCTGCTTTAAAATTATCTTTTCCCCGGTTGCCTGATCATGGTTGGGGGCGCGCCGGTGACGGCAGAGTTTGCCAGTTCCATAGGCGCGGACATTTACGCGGATAATGTCATCGAGGCGGTGGAACTGGTTAAAAAGGGGGTCTGGGGGCTGAATGTTTTTTGCAGGCGAACTACCCAAAGTGGAAAGTTTGACCGTAAAACACTCAGAAAACAGGGAACACAGGGAACATGAGCATTGGGAAGATCGGCAACCGCTTTCATGAAGACGATGAAGTGCAAAGCCGGGTTCAGTTCTAAAACCAGGCGGGCTTCGCCCAGACCGTATTCGTCGATTCGGTGTTCGATAATTTGAAAACCCAATTTTTCCTCGTGTACCTTTAGGCAGAAAAAAGATGAAAGAAGCCCCCGTTAGAAGGCGTTTTGCAGATCAATCAAATAGGCGCCGATCCCCTGCACGATCGCTCGCGCTGTGTTTTCCCGAAATTGTTCCGTGGCCATGAGTCTTTCTTCCGCGGGGTTGGAAATGAAAGCTGCTTCAATTAAAACTGCCGGCATGGCGGCTTCCCGGATAACGACGAAGTCAGCCTGGCGGACGCCTTTATCTTCCAGCCGGAGGGCAGCAACCAAAGCGCTTTGGAGGTGTTCGGCCAGCCGGCGGCTTTTGGCCAGGCGCTCTGCTCCGTTAGCGCTGCTGCGCGCGTAATAAGTGGTTGTTCCGCTTAATTGCGTGCTGGTGTTGGCGTTCATGTGAATGCTCACAAAAAGATCGGCGCCCAGTGAATTGGCCTTTTGAGGCCGGGCGTACAGGCCTACTTCGTAATCGCCGCTCCGGGTAAGGACGACCCGGGCGCCGTAAGCGGACAGTAAACCGGCGGTGCGTCTGGCCACGTCGTAATTGATTTCTTTTTCTTGAAGCCCCAGCGTGCGCCCGATGGCCCCGGGATCGGCGCCGCCGTGGCCGGGATCCAGGACGATTGTTACCCCCTTAAAGGCATCTTTAAGATTGGGAAGGAAAATTTCCAGCACGATCTTCTTTTGATCCGGAGAGGCTTCCACCCGGTAGAGTACCTGCTTTTTTAAATCGAAGACGAGGCGCGTGACGTCCGGGTCGCGGCTGAACCAGCCGATCCGGAGCGTGCTGACGGTCTTTGTGTTGATAGCCTGGCTGGCGGGCAGATCTCCCGGGCGCGCGCCCTGAATGTCCATCACCAGGCGGTCCGGGCTGCGCAAACGAAAAACGTGGTAAGTTACTTTTTGCGTGCAGGTCACTTCCACTCTGGTCCGCTCATCTTTTGCGGTGACGGCTAATTCGCT
>DAISHP010000120.1:0-5910 GCA_036822475.1 Bacillota bacterium | reverse complement strand
ATTCCAGCCCTCATTTTCATTCTTTATGGAGAGGATGGTAGTCCTCATGGACAACTCCTCTGTGCCTCTGTGCCTTTGTGCCTTTGTGCCCCGAAGTGCGCCTGCTGTGAAAAATTTTTCATCCTTAATTGATGGTGCTGCGTTAGCAGCATGGGGGTCTAATCAGCAATTGAGAAACCAGTATTGCCCGGTTATGAGAATATTCCTGATCCCTGACCCTGTTTCCCGAGGAAGTTGCTCAATACCTATTTTCTTTTCGGGAAAAGCATGATAGAATAATCATCAGGTTATATACTATAATTATTACAGATTGCTTATTACAGATTGCAAGAGAAAGGGGTTTTTCCATGAAGGACGCTCTGAGGAAACTGGCGCTGGCCGGGATCGGCGTGTTTTCCCTGACCCGCGAAAAGGCGGAACAGATCGTCAAAGAGCTGGTCGAAAAGGGGCAGGTCAGTGCCGAGGAAGCCAAAGGCGTGTTTCACGACCTGCTGGAAAAAGGGGAACAGGAAAGGGCGGCTTTGGCCCGGGCCGTTAGAAACGAGATCAAAAGGTGCAGCGAAGAGATTGGGTTTGTGACCAAACAGGAATACCAGGCTCTGGAAGAAAGAATCAGCCGTCTGGAAGCCCAACTGGGACAGGCCGGGCCGGCGGGGGAAGCGCCGCCGCCCCAGGGTTAAGGCAAGATCAACCGTTTCAAATCGGCAGTGCCGATTTTTTTTCTTATGTTCAGAAACATTTTGTTTTCTTATTTTACCGGGGAGGATTTTTTCTTTCTTTTGTCGAAATCGGATCTAAAAGCTTTTCAATTTTTAAGCAGGAATTTTTGCTAAAATGGCGAAAAAAATTTAGAGGTGAGGAAATGAAACTGGCCATTTCCGGCAAGGGTGGGGTAGGCAAAACAACTCTTGCCGCTGCGCTGGTGAAATCTTTTGCCCGCACCCACCGGCTGGTTTACGCCATTGACGGAGACCCCGACGCCTGCCTGGCGGCCGCGCTGGGCATCCCCGAAGAGGCGGCCCTGCAGATCAGACCGGTGGTCGAAATGAGGGAATTAATCCGCGCCAGAAGCGGCAGCGGGGCTTTTTATGTGCTTAATCCCAAAGTGGATGACGTTTTGGAGGACTACTCTTACCACCTGGGGAACATTCGCTTTTTGCGCATGGGGGAAGTCAAAAAGGGCGGTTCTGAATGTTACTGCCGGGAAAATACCTTCCTGCACGCCCTGGTTTCCACCCTGCTTTTGGACCAGAATGAAGTGGTCGTGATGGATATGGGGGCGGGCATTGAACACCTCTCCCGCGGCACCGCCAGAGGGGTGGATTTGATGCTGGTGGTGGTGGAACCCAGCCGGAACAGCGTGAACACCGCCCGCCACGTCAGGCAGATGTCGGCCGACCTGGGCATTAAAAAAATCCGGATCGTAGGGAATAAAATCCGTTCGGAAAGGGAAAAAGAGTTTATCGCCGCCAATTTCCAGCCAAACGAAGTGCTGGGGTTTCTTCAATTTGACGACAGCATTTGGGAAAGCGCCATGGAACTGGCTACGGCGGAAGCAGGGAGAGGGTTGACGGCGGAAGTTGAGCAGATTAAAGAAAAAATTTTAAGTGAGGCAGGTGGTGGAGAAAGGGAGAGGAGGGTTGTTTAGAGGGAGGCCAAAACTGCTGCCGGTAAAAAAGAGGGCAGGATGGCTTGGGGAATCGCGCCGGCGAAAAACGGACAGGAAACATAACTAACCAACCTGTTAACCAGGAAATGAACTATTTCAAAGGAACCAGTTTATGCAAAGGAACCAATTGCGAAAAGCCGCTTTGCAATGTCCAGCCGGTTAAGGAAAACCCGGGCAGCAGAAAAATTGGCCGTTTTTTTCGCGATCTCTTAAATTTTAACCAAGGAGGTTAAAGTAATGCCAAGATTTCGGGACCCAGAACTGACCAGCCGGCCGTCCGATCAGGATAAACCCCAGCGGGTAAAAAGTCCCAAGGATCTGAAACGTTCGGTCGACCCGGCCGTGCTGGAAATGATTGATTTCGCCAAAGAGCAGGGCGTGATTACCGCCTTTGACCGGGTACTGGCCCAGCAGCCGCAGTGCCAGTACGGCTACCGGGGGATTTGCTGCCGCTTCTGCATGATGGGCCCCTGCCGGATTAAGGCCGACGAAGGTCCGGCCAGCCGGGGGATTTGCGGCGCCAACGTGTGGACCATCGTCGCCCGCAGCGTGGGGTTAATGATTTTGACCGGCTGCGCTTCCCACGCCCAGCACGGCAATCACATGGCGCACGTTTTGCACATGGTGGCCGAAGGGCACGCCCCCGATTACGCCATTAAAGATCCGGAAAAATTAATCCGGATTTGCAAGCAGGTGGGCATTGAAACCGAGGGGAAGGAACTCCTCGACCTGGCCAGAGAGCTTGCCGATGCGGCCCTGGAGGATTTCAGCCGCTTGAAAGGGGAGGGAGAATCCACCTGGGTAGTGAAAAAACAGGTGCCGGACCGGATTGAAAAGTACAGGAGCCACATGGTCATGCCTCACGGCATCCACGCCACCATCTCCGACCTGGTTACCCAGGCCCACGTGGGCATGGACAACGACCCGGTGAATCTGGTCTTCAGCGCCATCCGGGTGGGGTTGGCCGACCTGGCCAACATGTGGCTGGCCACCGATATTTCCGATATTCTCTTTGGTACCCCGCAACCGGTGCTCAGCGAGGCCAACATGGGCGTGCTGGATCCGAAGAAAGTGAATATCGTCGTCCACGGTCACAATCCTTTGCTTAGCGAAATGATCGTGGCCGCCGCCCGCGAAATGGAAGGCGAAGCGAAGGCTGCCGGCGCCGAAGGAATCCAGCTTTCCGGCATTTGCTGCACCGGCAACGAGGTGCTCATGCGTCAGGGTGTGCCGATCGTTACCTCCTTCTCTTCCCAGGAGCTGGCCATCTGCACCGGCGCAGTGGATGCCATGGTGGTGGACGTGCAGTGCATTATGCCGGGCCTGAACACCGTTGCCCAGTGCTTCGGTACCAGGCTGATCTACACCTCCGATATCGTCAAGAACCCCGGGACCATTCACATCGACTACCAGGAAGCCAGGGCCATGGAAAACGCCAGGGAAGTCATCCGCCACGCCATCGAAGCCTATAAGGAAAGAGGCGCGCGGCCGACCCACATCCCGCCGGTGAAAAACAAAGTGGTTGCGGGCTGGAGCCTGGAAGCTATTTTAGAAGTGTTTAAGTCGGTGAATCCCGATAACCCGGTGCGCGTACTTAACGACGCCATTCTGTCCGGCGAGCTCAACGGCGTCATTTTAATGGCCGGCTGCAACAACTTAAAGACCTTCCAGGACGAAGCGCACATTGAAATCGCCAGGGCGATGCTCAAAAACGACGTCTTCGTCATTTCCACCGGCTGCCATGCCCAGGCCTGCGCCAAGGCTGGCTTGATGGATCCCGACCGGGTCGAGGAGTTCTGCGGCGAGGGCTTGCAGAGTTTCTATAAGCGCATCAGTGCAAACGCCAACCTGAAATACGGCCTGCCGCCCGTCTTCCACATCGGCTCCTGTGTAGACAATTCCCGGGCCGCTGAGTTGCTCATGTTGATGGCTGCTGATCTCGGTGTAGACACGCCGAAAGTGCCCTTCGTGGCTTCCGCTCCCGAGGCAATGAGCGGCAAGGCGACCAGCATCGGGACCTGGGCAGTGACCATTGGCTTTCCTACCCACGTCGGGACCATGCCGCCGGTGGAGGGTTGCGATCTGATTTACAGTATCTTAACCCAGATCGCCAGCGACGTGTACGGCGGCTACTTTATCCTGGAACCGGACATCCAGGTGGCCATTAAAAAACTCTTAAACGCTCTGGAATACCGGACCTGGAAACTGCGCGTGCACAAGCGGGTGGCCGAAGACCTGGAGACCGCCCTCTGCCAGAACTGGTAGACGCGAAGAGTCTTGAAAGGAGGATCCCAATGGCCGAAGCCATTAATTTCGATAAAATTTTTGAAGGCGCCGTTGAACCGGGCAAGGAGCCCAAAAAACTGTTCAAAGAAGCTTACGAAGGCGCCGTCACCGCCGTCAGCTACGCCGAAATCCTGCTTAACCAGGCCATCCGCCGGTACGGCAAGGACCACCCGGTGGGTTATCCCGATACCGCCTACTTTTTGCCGGTGATCCGCTGCTTGAGCGGCGAAGAGATCCGCACCCTGGGGGACTGCGTGGCGCCCTTAAACCGGCAGCGGGCGGCCATGAAAGAACAAAAAACTTTTGCCAACGCCCGGCAGTGGGGGGAAGCCACCTGGTACGCCGCCGACATCATTGAGGCCATCCGCTACCTGCGGCATACCCCGGAAAACCCGCTGCACACCCCTCCCTGGACGGGCTTTATGGGCGACCCGATCGTCCGCCAGTACGGGACCAAGATGGTGGACTGGACCATCCCGGGCGAGGTCATCATCCTGGGGCGGGCAAGAGACCCCAAGGAACTGGCTAAAGCTGTCAATAAATTAATGGGCATGGGCTTCATGCTCTTCCTTTGCGACGAAGTTATTGAGCAATTGCTGGACGAAGGAGTAAAGCTGGGTATCGATTTAATCGCCTATCCGCTGGGGAACTTCACGCAAATCGTTCATGCGGCCAACTACGCTTTGCGCGCCGGCATGATGTTCGGCGGCATCCCGCCGGGACAGCGGGATGCTCAACGCGACTACCAGCGCCGGCGGATCCGCGCGTTCATTCTCTACCTGGGCGAACACGACATGGTGAAAACGGCCGCCTGCATGGGGGCGATTAACATCGGCATCCCCATCATCACCGACCAGCCGCTGGCGGAAGACGAGCAGATCAAAGACTGGTTTGTTTACGAGCCGGATCTCGATAAGGCTATCCAGCTTGGTCTGGAGCTGCGCGAAATCAAAATTACCGCGGTGGAAATCGACGCGCCGATCACCGTTGGCCCGGCCTTCGAGGGGGAAAGCATCCGCAAGAAGGACATGTACGTGGAGTTCGGCGGCACCCGGACGCCCAGCTTCGAGCTGGTCCGCATGGTGGGCGCGGACGAAGTAGAAGACGGCAAGGTTACCGTCATCGGCCCCGACATCGACACCGTAGAAGTGGGCGGCGCCTTGCCGCTGGGCATTGTGATCGACGTTTACGGCCGCAAGATGCAGGAAGACTTCGAGCCGGTGCTGGAGCGCCGCATCCACTACTTCATGAACTACGGCGAAGGCCTCTGGCACGTGGCCCAGCGCGACATCATGTGGGTGCGGATCAGCAAGGAGGCCTTTGCGAAAGGCTTCCGCTTAAAGCATATCGGGAACATCCTCTACGCCAAATTTAAGGCGGAGTTTGCCGCCGTGGTCGACCGTATCCAGGTAACCATTTATACGGACGAGCAAAAAGTCCTGGAAATGCGGGAACTGGCCCGTCAGTACTACAAGAAGCGCGACGACCGCTTAAAAGAGTTGCGGGACGAAACCATCGACACCTTCTATTCCTGTTTGCTGTGCCAGTCCTTTGCGCCCACGCACGTCTGCGTCATCGCCCCCGAACGCGTCGGCCTGTGCGGCGCGGTGAGCTGGCTGGATGCCAAGGCGGCCTACGAGATTAACCCGCACGGCGTCAACCAGCCGATTCCCAAAGAAGGGATCATCGACGAAGTCAAAGGGCAGTGGGAGGCTTTTAACGAATTTGTTTACAAGAACTCGCAGCGGACCATTGAAAGGGTTAACTTTTACACCATTATGGAGTACCCGATGACCTCCTGCGGCTGCTTCGAATGTATCCTGACCATAGTGCCGGAGTGCAACGGCTTTATGGTGGTCAACCGGGAGCACCCGGGGATGACCCCCTCGGGCATGACCTTCTCCACCATGGCCGGCATGATCGGCGGCGGCGCGCAGATGCCCGGCTTCATGGGG
>DAISHP010000119.1:0-5916 GCA_036822475.1 Bacillota bacterium | reverse complement strand
AGAATGGGCAGGATGACCGTTCTTCCCGGTTTTCCTTTGCCGGCTCATAGGAGGTAAGAAGTGGTGGTTGAATTTAATGAGCTTGCTCCTCTGCTGGATTCTTTAAGAAAAGAAGCAAAAGAACCCACCCGCTACCCCGCGCGGTTTATTCTCGTTCGGGGCCTGGACGCCTGGCAAAAGCTCCTGGAAGGATTGAGGCTGACAGTTGATGAGGTTTTTAAACTTTCTACTTTCTGTCCGGATGAGGATACCTTTCCTTATCTGGAGGGCATTCTTCCCTTGATTAAGAAGGGGAAGTCCGAGAAAATTTTAGTTTTCCCGCTTGCTGAATGTCTGCGTTTTACTGGTGAATTCAGGTCAATCTTAAGAGAGCTGGCAATCTGGGAGGAGGTTGGCTATAAGAGGGTCTACCTTCCTCTTTTCGAGGTTAACGATATATTTGAAAATGAAATGAGTATGGTTACCCGTTCCCGCCAGGGAACGCTGCCCGAACCCCTTTCATTCAAGGGCGACGGCAAGGTAGAGGTAGTGGTGGTCCCTTTTCAGTTAAAAAGAAATGCCGCCAAAACGGTTACCGGGATCAAGGCGTACTTAGAAGCCTGGGAACGGGGTGGCCGGGACGAGCTTATCCTCGTTACCCGGTGCGCTCCTTACTTAAATTTAAGCGGGCGCGTGGGAAATTTTGCAGTCCGGGTTTACCAAAACGGATATGATTTTTTAAAAGAACAGGTCCAGGATTTTTCAAAATGCAGGCCGGACTGGGGTACTGAGCAACAGTGGCAGTGGCTGGCTGAAGAAATTAAACAGGGTGAGGATTTTGATGCGCTGGCGGCCAGGGTATTGAATATTAATCGTTATGACTGGGAGCAGTTGAGTGCGCGCTGGAGCACTTTTGATCCCGACCGGAAATGGCTTTTCTGGCTTTGGAGCAAATTGCGGGCACCCGCCGGGACCCTGTTCTACCTGGTTTTAAAAGACAATCACGATGTCAACCAGCTGGAAGAAGCAGTTGCCAACCTCCCCTTCAAGGAAAAACTGGATCTTGTTTTCCTGCAAGAAAGAAAAGAATTGTTAAAACGACTCGGCAGAAAGGAAATGCCTGCTTCATTCTGGCAGCTTTTCGCAAAATTAAAGGATCCTTTAGATAAACTGTCGGTCCTGTCCGGTTTAACTGACCGGGAAAAGATCGAGATAATCCTGGCGGTTAAGGAACTAATGGAAAAAGATAGGGGAAAAGATGTCTGGTGGCCTTACCTGGAAATTGTCTACCCGGAACTGGCTTATTATCTGACACCTTTTTTGTTCGAAGATGATTTTCTTACAGATTATTTCCGGACTTACGCCTTTTCCAGGGTTGTGGATACTCCCCGGGAAGAGTTGCTGGCCATGGCCCGGATGGCGGCCGAGGAAAGGAAAATCTGGGCTTTTCCGACCAGAGAGAGCATCCTGGAGAAATACCCCGAAGCATCTATATATTGGATTGATGGCCTGGGGTTGGAGTGGCTAGGCTTGTGGAAAGGGTTGCTGAGTGGTCAGGAGAAGATAAAACTGGATGTAATCGTAGCAAGAACAAATTTACCCACCACCAGCGAGTACAATAAAGGCTGGCAGAAAGAAGAGGAGGTGGACCGGAGGCTGGACGACCTGGCGCACAAATATAATTATCAGTACCCTGCTTCTTTTGTGGAAGAAATAAAGGTGATCAGTGAAAACGTTAAAAAAATGGTACAACTTTTGAAAGAAAAAAGGGAAGTGATTGTTACTTCCGACCACGGCCTTACCCGGTTTGCCTTTTCCGGAGGAAAATCTGCCCCGCCAACCGGTGCGCAGGTGCATAAATGGGGCCGTTATGCGGAATTAAAGGAAAGCCATGAAGAAAACGCCATTTATTCCCCCACCTGGCTTACTGAGGGCGGAAAAATTTTTTTGGCCGTCCATGAGAAGTTCGAAGGGGGAGCCTGGTCCAGCGGGGAAGTTCACGGTGGCGCCACCCTGGAAGAGTGCCTGGTACCGGTAATCCGGCTCCGAAAAATCCGAAAAGACGAAGGGGAAACCAGGCCTGAAATTGTGAGTATTACCTCCTTGGTTAAACTGAATATCAGGGGAGAAGGTTGTCTGGAAGTGGAATTTACCGTCCCGGTCGAAAGAATTATCCTGCATGTTGCCGGTCAGGTTTATCCGGCGGCGAGGAAGGGTGCTGAAAAGTGGGCGATTGGGATAAAAAATCTCAAACCGGGAAAGTATCGCGGTAGACTGGAATATGAAGGAGGTTTTTTGGGCGAAATAGAGTTTGAACTGACCAGAGGGCTTAGGGAAGAGGATCTGGGATTGTGAGGTGAGTTCCAATGGGCAGGGTGGACAATGGAGCTACGGCAAAACTGAAAAGCATCTTTGCCGACATGCTCGTTTATAAAAGCGCTCAGCGAAATAAATTCTTTTCCGCACTGGGGATTCCCTCCTACCTGCGTGATTGGCTGGTGATGCGCTTTGCCGACGAGGAAGGAAGAATTAATATCGAAGAGGTTAATGAATATGTAAGGCAGTATATCCCGCGTCGCGAACAGTGGGAATTAATGAAAAACGAAATGAGTAAAGAAGGAAACAGAGTCCGTTTTTTATGTAAATTGAGAGTGGAGATGGATGTAAAGACCGGGGAAGGTCTTTTTAGTCTTCCCGATCTGGGATTTCCGGGGCGAAAATACGAGGCCATGATTGCTGATCATGTCTTGCGCGAGAAAAAAGAGATTCTGCTCTCATCTTCAGAAACCTGGGGGATAGTTGAACTGGAGTGGCGGATGGAAAAGATTCTTGGGCGGCAGGAAGAAGGCCGGGTGTTTATGGTTGATTTTAAGCCGTTTCGCCCCTACCGGGTGGACCTGGAATTTTATCAGGAGGCAAGGAAAGAATTTAACCTTGAGGAATGGATTGATATCCTTTTAATGGCGGTAGATTACAACCCCGTTGGTTTTTTAAGCAGAGAAGAAAAATTGACCATGCTGAGCCGGTTGTTGCCTTTTGTGGAGAAAAGGTTAAATCTTATCGAGCTTGCTCCGAAGGGGACAGGTAAATCTTACCTTTTCTCCCAGCTCAGTAAATACGGCTGGCTGGTCAGCGGGGGGAGTATCAGCAGAGCGCGTTTATTTTATGACCTCAGCCGGCGCAGCACCGGCCTGGTGAGTCGCTATGATTACGTTGCCCTGGATGAGATTCAGAGCATCAGCTTTCCTGATGAAGAAGAAGTGCGTGGGGCGCTGAAGGGATATCTGGAAAGTGGCGAGTATAGAGTGGGGGACTACCGGGGGGTAGGCGAAGCCGGATTTGTTTTGCTGGGTAATATCAGTGAGGATAACATGAACGAAAATACCAATATGTTTCGGGAGTTACCGGCAATATTTCACGAGTCAGCCCTTATTGACCGGTTTCATGGTTTTATTAAAGGCTGGCACGTTCCCCGGATGAGGGAGAACATGAAGGCGGAAGGATGGGGGCTGAACGTGGAATATTTTTCCGAGATATTGCATGCTTTACGCAATGAAATTCGCTATCGCGCCGTTGTTGACGAGTTGCTCGAAGTGCCGAAGGGGGCAGATACCAGGGATACCGAGGCAATTAAGAGGCTGGCCACCGGGTTTCTAAAATTGTTATTTCCCCATGCTCTTTCGGTAAATGAGATCGAGATTAACCAGTTCATTGAATACTGTTTGAATCCGGCTCGCCTGATGCGGGCGACGATCAGAAAACAACTTCACCTGATGGATGCTGAGTATGCGGACACTTTACCAGAAATAAAGTGTACTTCTTAATTATTAAGGATCTTGTCATCATCTTCTCAGTTACGTATATATGGTTGTGAGCGGTTATACAGACCCTCGGCTGGCCGGGTTAAAAAGAGTCTCTTTGAAAAGAACCTTAAAAAGCTCCAAAGGAGTCTAAGACCATGCGGCCCAAACCTTTTTACCCGCTACCGGCGGGTTTCCCGCAGCACTTTTTGTACTTTTTTCCACTGCCGCACGGGCAGGGATCATTCCGGCCGATCTTCGGAGGTTTGACGATCGGCTTTAGCGGCGGGTGATCGGCCCACTCTTCGTCATCATCTTCTTCTTCGTCGAATAACGGGGCGGATTCTTCCCAGTCCTCCTCGTCCTCATCCGGGAGCCATTCCGGTTCGTCGTCGGGGTCAGCGTCGAACAGGTCCGGAAAACGGGTATATAATTTATATAATTCTTGATCGTACTTACTGGTCCTTATCCTTTCCACTTCTTTTTTCAGTTCGGCCATTTCCGGAAAAGAAATTCCGTTGTTTTCCCCGATCTCGACGAGAGCGACTTGCGCCGCTTCGACAACTTCTTCGTCTTCGTCGGCGAGAAGGCGCCGGATCTGGAAAATGGCCGCCGGATCGCCGTATTCCTGGAGATGCTCCAGGGCGGCCCGCCTGATTTCCGGATTGGCGTCTTCAAGTTGGCCCAAAAGAAAGGATAACGACCTGGGATGGCGGATTTTAGCCAGGGCGCCGCTGACCGAGATAATGTTTTGCCAGGAACCGGTGTTCGTCCAGGTTTGAATTTTCTTGAGGGCGGGTTCGATTGCTTTTTCCCCGCAGAAGGCCAGGGCATCCTGAACTGTGCGCAGCGTCAGCTCCTCGTCTTCATCTTCCGGATCAACATCCGGAATAACCTCCAGCAAAGCTTCTACGGCGCCGGGCGTGTTGATTTCCCCCAGGGCCTCGGCGGCCCAGAAACCGGCCTGGCTTCCCAGATATTTTTTCAGGACAAATTTTAACGGAGGAACTGCCGGATCACCGTAGCCGATGATTTTTTTGAGCAAGAAACGGGGTTTTACCGTGCTTGTGATGATCATTTCGGTAATCAGTCCGGCTAAATTGTCTGCTTTGCCGGAAGCGGCACCCGGGTTTCTTTTTTCGACGATCCGGTCTAGTTCTTCCCAGGTGGCGGAGGTGCAGAAAACAGCCAGCTCAAGGTCCCGGCCGGTATACTTTCCCCTTGTTATTAGTTTTTTCTGGCTTAAGAAACTAAAGGTCGTGATGATTGCCCCGAGCCTGGTATCAATCAGTTTTTGCAGAATTCTACCTTCGTTGTGGAAATCGCTCTCCTCCAAAATCCCGGCCGCTTCCAGCACAGCATAACTGGTCAGGAGCAGGGCTTCCGCGAGGGATTCGTAAAAACGCCGGAAGGATTTTTTCTGCAGGGCCTGCAGAGCTGATTTATAGATCTTTTTCAGTTCGGGCGGCGCTTCGGCGAGCTCTTCATTCACCAGGGAAGAGAAGAATTCCGTGGCGTCAGCGAGGTCTATTTCCCCTTCCTGAAAAAATTCCGGCTTTCCCAGCAGTGAAGCCAGGCACCTGGTTAAGTCGTCCATGTAAAAATCATCGTCCAGACGATAATATAATTCAATGATCTGCGGCATCGCCCGGTAGCATTGCAATTCGGCCAGCGCTTCGGCGCAGGCGACCTCCTCGTCCGGATTTTCTGCTTCCGCCAGAAAGGAGAGCAGTTCTTTTTCCAGACCCTGTTCCGGAAACGCTCCCAGCGCCAGCAAAACCTCCTCCCGGCCGGGGAAGGCGGGATCGCGGGCGGCCGCACGCAAGGCCGGAAGAGCTTCCCGGAATCCCAGGTCACCCAGAATGCCGGCCGCTTCCGGGCTCAGCAGATCGTGTTTTTGGTTCAGGATGGCGATCAGTTTGGGAACGCATCCTTCGTCTCTCAGCCACCGCAAAGAATCCATGGCGCCTAACGCGACCAGCGGATCGCTGTCCCGCAGGGCCGTTTCCAGGGGGGCCAGCGCCGGGCGGCCGAAATAGCGGAGCTGGAACGCGGCGTGGCGCCTTACCTTTACCTCCGGGCTGGTCAGGTCACGGGCATAATCCTGGACACCTTTCAATTTAACAACCCCTTGTAC
>DAISHP010000118.1:0-5920 GCA_036822475.1 Bacillota bacterium | reverse complement strand
ATAGGGAAAAGAATCCCATCACGAACAACCTCCTTAAAATTAATTTAGCCCCAGAGAATAGCAGGCACAAAGGCAACAGGCACAAAGGCACAAAGTAAATATAAGGTATAGTAAGAATCAAAAGCCCGCTGAATCCCCTATCGCGGCACAAAGTAAAATAATCGTCAATTCTTTTCTCTCTGTGCCTTTGTGTCTTAGTTCTCATTAATCCGCAGTCATGGGCTATTTATCGGCTTCTTTCTTCCTTACCCGGAGGGTTAAGCCTTCGACTTTTGTAATGACCACTTTTTCACCCTGCTCCACCTGCCCTTCTTCCGCCACCGCATTCCATAAACTGCCAGCCAAAAAGACGGTTCCTCCCGGGTTGAGGGGGGTACGCGCCACCCCCACCAGCCCGATCAACCCTTCCTGACCGGTCAGGACCTTCCGCGTTTGACCCCGGACAATGACAAAAATCAGCAGGGCCAGCAAAGCCGCAAAAAAGGCGGTGAACAGGGCAATTAACCAGGGACTGAGCGCAATCCCCGGCCCGCTGCCCGTAAAAAGGAGCAGGGAGCCCAGCACAAAGGCAATCAGGCCGCCTGTACCCAGCAAGCCGTGGCTGACCACAAAGGCTTCGGCGATAAACAGGCCGAAGGCCAGGATGAGCAGTAAAATACCTCCCCAGTAGGCATCCAGGTTGCCCAGGCCGTAGAGCCCGAGTAAAAAACACAAGCCCCCGAGGACGCCCGGAAAAATTGCCCCGGGATGATAAATTTCCGCAATGATGCCGATCATCCCCAAAGTAAAGAGCAGGTAGGCAATTTCCGGATTGCTCAACGTGGCTAAAACCTTTTCCCGCCAGTTCATGTCGACAAAACGGCGGAAAGCATCTCTGACGTTGACGGTTACTTTCCGGCCATCCTGGAGGGTAATTTCTTTCCCGTGCAGTTTTTCGAGAAGTTCGTTTAAATTGCCCGCCCGGGCGTCAATCAGCTTTTGCTCCAGGGCTTCCTGGTCGGAATAGGATTTGCTTTCCCGGACGGCCAGCTCCGCCGCTTCGGCGTTTCTCCCGCGCAGCTGGGCCAGGGAGCGAATCCAGGCCGCCGCGTCCTCGGTAATTTTTTCGCCGGGGACACCTGTCTTCTCCTCCGTGCCGGGACTAACCGAAACGGGGTGGGCCGCGCCGATCCTGCTGCCGGGCGCCATTGCCGCGTAGTGCGCGGCGACGGTGATAAAGGTTCCCGCCGAACCGGCCCAGCCCCCCTGCGGAGAAACGTAAACCACCACCGGAACCCGGGCGTTTAAAATGTGGCCGACAATTTCCTGGGTCGACTGGTACAGCCCGCCGGGCGTAGACAACTGAATGACGCAGGCGGCCGCTTTCTCCCGTTCGGCAAGGGCAATCCCCCGTTCGAGGTAACTGGCTACCGCCGGAACAACCGGGCCGTCCACGGTAAGGATCACGATTTCGCCCTCGCCTTGGGCCGGTGCAGCAAAGGCAGCGCCGGACAGGCCCTGCAAAATTACGGCCAGAACCAGCCAAAGGAGGGTCAGGTACTTAATATTTTTCGTCAATTTCACGAGAAAAAACCCCTCTTAAAAAACAGAAATTAAGGGGACACCATACTAAATTAGACCCGCCCGCTGCTGGCACAGTACCAGCAGAGAATGAGAATTAATGATTTTCAGAACAGGTGCAAACAAGGCATTAATAGACTTATGATATAAAGAATAGGGTCGGGAATATTTTTATTTTGTGCCTGGCATTTCGAGACAGGCAAATTAATTTTACCGGTATATTTACTCCCTTTATTATATCAAAATGAGCAGTTAATTACTAGCTATTTTCCGCTTCCAACCGGTATATTCCGGGATATCCGAATATTTACCAGCCGTCTTCCGGCTTCCGGCAGTCTTTTTGCTCTTCTCCTTGAAAATGTTCTATCCAAAGTTGTCCTTTCGGTGGTATAATTTTCATGCGGCGGCTTTTCCGCCGGACGGCTCCGGAGTTGCTGATTAAATTAAAAAGACGGGGAAAGGAATTAAATGCGCACCGGGATTGCCAATTTACCCCTGCACGGGGGGAAGTGCCCGCCCTGGTTATTTGAGCGGATGGTCAAAATGACCAGGGCTTTTCTGGAAGTGATGATTGCCGACACGGGGACCGAAGGGGTGCTCGCCAGGGTATCCGATCCCTTTTGGTTTCAGGCCTTCGGGTGCGTTTTAGGGTTTGACTGGCATTCCTCCGGCCTGACGACGACCGTCTGCGGCGCGCTCAAAGAAGCCCTGCGCGACCGGGCCGGTCAGCTGGGTCTTTTCGCCGCCGGCGGAAAAGGCAAAACCAGCCGGCAAACGCCGCACGAAATCCAGTTGATTGCGGAGCGCTACCCCCTGGCCGGGGATCCCGGGGAGCTGGTCTTTGCCAGCCGGATGGCGGCCAAGGTGGACAACAGCGCCGTTCAGGACGGTTATCAGATTTACCACCATACTTTCATCTTCAATAACCGCGGCCAGTGGGCGGTGGTCCAGCAGGGAATGAACGAGCAGAACGGATGGGCGCGCCGCTACCATTGGTTAAGCACTACCCTCAAGGATTTTGTTTGCGAGCCTCACCAGGCGGTCTGCTGCGATCACCGCGGGGAGGCTCTCAACCTGGTGGCCCTGGAAAGCGATCCGGCCAGAAAGGTGGTCACGGAGCTGTCCCGCGAACAGCCGGAAAAGATTGTTAAGGAATTAAACCGGTTGCAGGAAAAAGCTGTCCTCCAGTTGCCTGCGCGGCACCGGCTGGCGCTTTCCGACCTTAATCCCCGGAAAATCGGGAGCGTACTTTTAAAAAGTTATGCCCGCCAGCCGGAAAATTTCCGGGCCCTTTTGGCCACCGAAGGAATCGGCCCCAAGGCGTTGCGCGCTTTGAGCCTGCTCTCCGAACTGGTCTACGGCACCCCGCCCAGCTACCGCGACCCCGCCCGCTATAGTTACGCTCACGGCGGCAAAGACGGCCACCCCTACCCCGTGGACCGCACCCTGTACGATCAATCTATTGCTTTTCTCCAAAAGGCCCTGACGGAAAGCCGCCTGGGGCGGACGGAAAAGATCGAAGCCTTCCGGCGCCTGGCCCGCTGGGAACGGGAACAAGAAAGAGCCCGGCAACATTGAGCAGGAATTAAAAGCTGGGAATCTTTTGGCATTAAAGAGACCTCCAAAACTCTTTTTCAGTTATCTTCAGCTGTTTTTTGAGAATCCTCTGCCACAACTGCTTCGGAATTTCTTTGTGTACCGCCCGGTTCACCTTCGTCCGGAGCACGGTACCATCGGCCAGGGCCTTTTCATAGTACCAGTGGTCGGTGCTCCGGACCAGCACCCAACCGTTCTTTTCGCAGTATTGCTGCAAGTCCCCAAATTTAGGAGGCATTTTCAAATCTCCAGCAGGCTCCGAATTTCTTCGTCGCTGCCGCAGAGCAGTACGCGCAGGATGTACGGGAAGTGCGCCCGCCGGTTAGGAGCGTTGATGAAAAGCGGGGAGCGTTCAAGATAGTCCTGGGCATAGAACTTCAAGTCCTGGACCAGTTCCTGCGCGGCCTCCTCCACCGTCCGGCCGTTGGCGTAAAGCTCAAGCTCATCCAGGGCCAGGGTGACCGATCCGTCCTCTTCCCTGATGACCTCCGGTTTGAGCCTGTACTTTTCCAGGAGCAGCTTCTGGAGATCGGCCCGCAGGACCAGGACTTCTTCCGCCTGCCTGCGCCTGATGATTACCGGCCGGTAGTGGTTGAAGACTCTGCTGTACAGGGTTGAGAAGTCGCCGCGAGCTTCGGTAAACTTCAATTCTTCCAGCATCAGCATCACCTCTTACCTTCATGATAGCACATTCTGTACAGAATGTGCAAATGGAATCTATTTTTCCTGATTCTTCTTCCCTGAGCCCTGCTCTTCTTTCCGCCGCCTTTTCGCAGCCAGGAGCGCAGCTGCAGTATCTTCTCCGGCTTTGCCATCCGGTCCATCCGGAAGTCTATTTTCCGGAGAAACTGGCTCGCGGCTGCCGGGATCGAAAAAGAGATCTTTTTTGTGCGCCTCTTCCCGGACCGCCGGGGACGCTTCTGTACCTTTTTCATTGCCTTCAGCCGGATCGGGTTCGGTTGCTTCTGCATTGGCCGGTCTGGATCCGACTGCTCCGGTTAGGCCTCCGGAAGCCGCACCTCCCCGGCCGCTTTTTGGGACCCGCAGATTCTCCACCCTGGCCAGGGCGTGAGCGGCCCAGGAGGGGGGTTTATTTTTATCTCCTTTCTCTTCTGCTTTTCCTGGGATACGGTCCAGGCCTGATTATCCAAAGGGAATGATCCATTCCTGGATCGTCAACCTGCAACTCTGCCGCCACCGGTACGCCCCCGGCAAATCGGACCACAAAAAGGAGGCTGCCTCCTCCGGCTTCAGCTGAAATGTTTTCGCTTCCTGCGGCCGGCCGTCCGCGCTTAAGTGAACCTTTCCGGAAGCAAAGACGGCGCCGCGGTTCACCAGCATGGCCAGCGCGCCCTGACCCGTGCCTGCCGGGCGCAGGTTTAAAGAGGCAATGGCCACGTTGGCGGTTTGGCGGGAGCCGACCAGCCTTAATTCCAGGCCGTTTTTTCCTCTGCCACCGGCCAGGTTAACCCGCCGTCGCTAAAAGCCAGCATGCGCGGCTGAGTTTGTTCCCGGGCCAGCGCCCCGGCCAGGGAAAGGGCCGGACGGAAGGGCCTGGGGAGAAAAGAAATGCATAAAACATCGCCTCTTATAAAAACCCTTTTTCGCGGTAGTAATTATAAACAAGAGGACAAAAGATACCTAAAACCAGCGCTACCAACGTCCATTCTACGGCTGTCCAGGTGCCGATGACGCGCCGGAAGCGGTCCCGCCAGACAATGTACCACGTCAGCAAAACCACCGCCGCGTACACGGCCAGTACAAGCCAGCCCAACGAATTGTCCAACAATAACTGAAGTAGATTTACCATCAAAATCAACCCCTCTTCATGATTAATGGGGAGAACGAATGTTCTCATGGGCAACTCCCTCGAAAACATACGTTATTTTCCGACGTCCGACATCTGACGACTGATTAGAGCAGGCACAAAGGCACAAAGGAAAATATGCCTGCCTCAGGCCTCGTTTTCATTAATTAATGGCGGGAACGAAAGTTATCATGGAGAGTTCTCTTGAAAATAGAATCAAATTTCCATGATTAAACAGCAGAGTTAACTTCCTTCGAAAATAAGGGGACTGTCTTCCTGTATTCAAAATTGTTTTCCGGCGTCCGAACTTCTGACTACTGACGACCAAATTATCCTCCTGGCTGCAGTACCCCCGCCCGGGGCAGGGTTTTGAACAAGATTTTTGTCGCCGCTTCGCCGCTGTCTAAAAGCACCCGTTTTGCTCCCCAGCAGCGGCAGGAATCGTCCAGTTCCCGGTAAAATGCCTCCAGCCGCCGGAGATAAGCAAGGTATGCGGCCGGGTTTAAAGTGATTTCCAGCCTGGTGCCGCTTTCCAGATCGGTTAGTAGGTATTCTCCCTCCTCTTCCGGCGCTCTTCCCTCCGGGGACAAAATCTGGAGGAGAGTTACCGCCAGGCCCCGGCCGGCTGCCAGGCGGAGTATTTCCTGCACGTTGGGCAAATCGTAAAGGATCGTAGCTGCCACCGGAAGTTGCCGCACACTGTCCGCCGGGGCCAGAACCCCCGGCGCCCGTGCCCGCTCCGCCGCCGCTGCCTTCATTTCCGGAGCCATAACCCTCTGTGGCTAATTATTTTTTTCCCCGCCCGGCGGAACGACCAGGGTTTGCGCGGGGCGACGGCCAAAACGGCGGCGGCCAGGGAAACCGGGATCAGAATTCCCTGGTAAAGGGTGAAACGCGCCCACGGCGCCCAGGCGGCCAGTCCCGCCGGCTTCGCTGCAACCCCGCCGGTATAGCCGG
>DAISHP010000117.1:0-5967 GCA_036822475.1 Bacillota bacterium | reverse complement strand
TCTCCTTTCCGGCAGGTTGATCTCCGGGTTCTCGATGGTCTCCACGGTGAGATCCGCAAGAGAGCCCAGGGCTACCTTGACGAAAGGCTGGGGGTAGCGCCGGGCCAGGGCCTTTACACTACGGTCAAAAACGTTGCCGGCCAAAGGGCAAGATCCTTTCCAGCAAATCCTTTTTTGATAAAGTCATTATAACATACGCCAGAAGGAGGGGAAAGACAAAATTATGCCCTCAGCGGCAGCAGAGATCTGTTGCATCCTTTGAAAATGTTTTCGATCCAGAGGAATGATTTAGCAAACAAGCTTTGTTAAGCGCAAAAAATATTATATAATTATTGACACACGGGCTCTAATCAATCACCGGAGGGTCCCGGATGTTCTGCAATCTCCAGGAAGCACTGCACCGGTATTTTAACTTTACCGCTTTTCGGTCGGGGCAGGCGGAAGTAATTGAACAGGTGCTGGCCGGAAATGATGTTTTAGCCATCATGCCTGCCGGGCAGGGCAAGTCGCTTTGTTACCAGCTGCCGGCAATGATTCTGCCCGGCCTCTCGCTGGTGATCTCCCCCCTGGTGGCTTTAATGAAAGACCAGGTGGATAACCTCATAGAGAAAAACCTGGCGGAAGTGACCCTGATCAATAACCAACTTCCCCTGGCCGAGCAGCGCAGGCGACTCGAAGGCCTCCGGCAGGGTAAATTTAAGCTTCTCTACATTGCCCCGGAACGGCTGCGCAACTTGCTCTTCACGACCGAAGTAAGCAAGCTGAGAGTGGATCTGCTGGCCGTCGACGAAGCCCACTGCATTTCCCAGTGGGGGCATAATTTCCGCCCGGATTATCTTTATATCCGGGAATTTTATCAGGGGCTGGCCGTTCGCCCGCGGATTCTGGCGTTGACGGCCACGGCCACGCCCGCGGTTCAGCAGGATATTTTGCGCCAGTTGGGGATGACCGGCGCCAAAAAGCCGCCTCAACAGCAGGCTATGTTTGAAGAAGCTTTGGCCAGACGGATTAAATTCTCCAGAGGATTGCCGCGATGAAGAGAAGTTTGCTTGATACCCCGTTATCCTTTTTGCCAGGCGATGGGCAGGCGCCGGCCCAGGCCGAAAGCCTTCGTCGTCACTTTCAGGCCGGGGGCGGCCTGGCGCCGCTTGTATTCCGCCCGGTCTACTTTTTGAATAATTTCCTGCACCAGCGCGGGGTCGTAACCCGCAGCGACGATTTTGGCGGCCGGCCAGTTTTCTTCGACGTACAGGCGCAAAACAGCGTCCAGCACTTCGTAAGGAGGAAGGGAATCCTGGTCGGTCTGCCCCGGCTTCAGTTCGGCGGAAGGGGGTTTAGTCAACACGCTACCGGGGATGACTTCCCGTTCGCGGTTGACGTACCTGGCCAGGGCGTAAACCATTGTCTTGGGCACGTCAGAAATCACGGCCAGCCCGCCGGACATGTCGCCGTAAAGGGTACAGTAGCCCACCGCCATTTCTGACTTGTTCCCGGTAGTCAGGACAAGGTAACCTTCCCGGTTGGAAATAAACATTAAAATGTTGCCCCGGATGCGGGCCTGGATGTTTTCTTCGGCCAGATCGACAAGGGGGGCACTGCCTTCGTTTAACACCTGCAGGTAGGAGTTAAAAATGCCCTGGATGGGGATTTCGCGGTAAGCGATCCCCAGGTTGGCGGCCAGCCGTCGGGCGTCCGTCACGCTCCCCGGCGAAGAATACGCGGACGGCATGGCCACCCCCAGCACGTTTTCCGGCCCGCAGGCGGCAGCGGCCAGAGCGGCAGTAACGGAAGAATCAATACCGCCGCTTAAACCCACCAGCGCCCGCCGAAAGCCGGTTTTGCGCAGGTAATCGCGAATTCCCAGCACCAGGGCGCGGTAGAGGCAGCTCACGTCTTCCGGCACGGGGGCGTGGTAAACTTCCTCCGGAAAAATTTTTTGTTTCTCCGCTGAATAATCTTGCCCGGACAGGCTATTCTCCACGTAATTAAGGCACAGCACGTCTTCACTAAAGCTGGCCGCCCGGCCTACTAATTTTCCCCAGGGGTTAACCGCAAAACTGGTTCCGTCGAAGATCAGCTCGTCGTTCCCGCCTACCTGGTTGACGTAGAAAAATACCTTGCGGTACTTGGCAGCCATTTTTTGCAACATATCGGCACGCAGGCCGATTTTCCCGAAATGATACGGAGAAGCGGAAATATTTACGATCAAATCTACCCCCCGCACAATCAGTTCCTCCACGGGATCAACGGCGTAGAGACGCCGGTTCCAGTAATCTTTATCGTTCCAGACGTCTTCACAGACCGTCAGGCCCAGCCTTACTCCCCGGAACGAAACCGGTTTTCTTTCCTTTGCCGGCTTAAAATACCGGCTTTCTTCAAAAACGTCATAGTCTGGCAAAAGGGTTTTGTCCTGCCGGCCAATCAGCCGGCCGTCCGCAAACAACAGGGCAGCGTTGTATAGACCCCCGTCCTCCCTGACCGGAGCCCCGAGCAAGATGCCTATTGAAGTGCTGGCCGGGGCGATCTCTTTGGTCAGCGCCGCTTCAGCCTGGTCTAAAAGGTCCCGGCGCCACAAAAGGTCCCGCGGCGGGTAGCCGATGAGCGCCAGTTCTGGAAAAACGGCCAGGTCCGCTTTAAGCCGGCGGGCCAGGTCAACGACCCGCAAAATTTTTTCCGCGTTATATCTAATTTTTCCGATGATCGGGTTAAGTTGGCCAACCAGGATTTTCAAAAAAACCACCTCGAAAGAAAGGAAGCGGGTAAAGACCCGCCCCCGGCTGTTTTTACTACATTCTTATCCAGGTTTTCCCTGGATGAGATTTTTCCTGGATTAAATATCGAAGTACAGATAAAACTCATAGGGGTGGGGTCTGATCCGCACTTCTTCGATTTCCTTCGTCCGTTTATATTCTATCCAGACATCGATGACGTCTGAAGTGAAAACGTCCCCTTTCAGCAGGAAGGCGTGGTCTTTTTCCAGGGCGCAGATGGCTTCTTCCAGGGAGCCGGGGACCTGCGGAATATTTTTTGCCTCCTCCGGCGGCAATTCGTAAATATCCTTGTCTACCGGTTCGCCGGGGTCGATTTTGTTCTCGATACCATCGAGACCGGCCATTAAGAGCGCCGCAAAGGCCAGGTAAGGGTTGCAGGAGCAGTCCGGCGGCCGGAATTCAATGCGCTTGGACTTCGGGCTGGTCGAGTAGACGGGAATGCGGATGGCGGCGGAGCGGTTGCGCTGGGAATAAACCAGGTTTACCGGCGCCTCGTACCCCGGAACGAGCCGTTTGTAGGAATTGGTCGTGGGCGCGCAGAAGGCCATTAAAGCCGGCGCGTGCTTGAGCAGCCCGCCGATAAAGTACAGGGCGGTCCGGGAAAGCAGGGCGTAACCCGCCGGGTCGTAGAATAAATTTTTTCCTTCTTTCCACAGGCTGATGTGCGTATGCATCCCGCTGCCGTTGTCGCCGAAGATGGGCTTGGGCATAAAGGTAGCCACCTTGTTATGCTTTCTGGCCACGTTTTTCACAATATACTTGTAGAGCATGATTTTATCGCCCATGTTCACCAGGGAATCAAACTTCATGTCGATTTCGGCCTGCCCGCCGGTGGCCACTTCGTGGTGGTGGACCTCCACCTTGATGCCGGCCTTTTTCATGGTCAGGACGATTTCGCTGCGCAGGTCCTGCTGCGAATCGTGCGGGGGAACCGGGAAATAACCTTCTTTATAACGGGGCTTATACCCCAGGTTGGGGTTTTCCTCTTTCCCCGTATTCCACGCCCCCTCTTTGGAATCCACGAAATAGTAGCCGTAGTGCTGGTTTTGGGCAAACCGGACGTCGTCCAGGATGAAAAATTCCGCCTCCGGGCCGTAGTAGCTGGTATCGGCAATTCCGCTTTTCTTCAGATATTCTTCCGCCTTTTTGGCCACGTAGCGGGGGTCCCTGGTGTAAGGCTTTTTCGTCAACGGATCGTAAATATCGCAGATCATCGAAAGGGTCGGCACTTCGCAGATGGGGTCCAGGACGGCCGTATTCGGGTCCGGAATCAAAATCATGTCGCTTTCGTTGATTTTCTGGAAGCCCCGGATTGATGAGCCGTCAAAACCGACGCCTTCCCCAAAAATGCTCTCCAGCAGGTCGTCCATTTCGGTCAACTCTTCGGCAGGCATGGAAAAATGCTGCCAAAGGCCCGGCAGATCGTTAAATTTTAAGTCAATGATTTCAATGTTGTGCTCTTTGATATACTGGAGTACTTCTTCCGGTGTCATGAAAATCCCCTTTCTTAATCTAATGTCTAAAAAACAATCCGGCAATCAATCGCTCTCTTTGGGCTACTTCCCCCTCCTTTTTCCGGTTTTCAGCGAAAAGAATTTGCCCTGAAAACACCGGACAAAAAAGAAAAGACGCCTTTTCTCGCAGGTCTTCCTCGACCTGCCGAAAAGACGCCTTTGTCGTCCTCTTCACCTGTCTGTCCAGTCTTTCGGATTTTCACCTCTTTTTTATCACAGGATCAGTTCTGCTGTCAACAATTTTTTTGCCGCGGCGCACCCTAATAAGCGTAAATCTTTCCATAGGGCCTTTTGGAAACGGGCAGGAGCTTCCGGAACTCTCCCTGGAGGATTTCCCTGGGGGAAAGGCCGAAGTGCGCGCAAAATTCGCCGACGTACCGCTCTACGACCTCCCGGTCCCAGTTGTCCAGGAGGCGCACTCCCACCTCCTTGCCCAGCTGGTACTCCTCCACCCGGCCGCGCAGGTAGATTACTCCGCCGTGCATGCCCGTCCCGATGTAGTGGGCTTTGTGAGGCTCGTTTTCCTTGAGGGTTAACCCCAGCAGGATGACGATGCCCCCAGCCATGTACTCGCCGAAGAAATCCTGGGCCGTGCCGCCGATCACCAGCACGGGCACTTTGCCGGTGTATTCCTTCATGTGGATGGCGGCGCGGTAACCCACGTTATCCCGGATAAAGATTTTGCCGCCGCGCATGGACATGGCCGCAATGTCCCCGGCCCGGCCGTGAACGATAATTTCCCCGTCGTCCATGGTGTTTCCCACGCCGTCCTGGGCGTTGCCGAAAACGATGATCCGGTGTCCGTTCAGGAAAGCACCCAGGTCGTTGCCGGGATTCCCGGAGATCTTTATCTCCAGTTTTTTCTCCTGGTCCGGAAAATAGAGCCGCGTCCCGATATACCGCTGCCCGAAGACGTTTTGGACGGTTACTTTGGTGATTCCCTGCAGGGCCACTTCTCGCAACAAATCGTTCAGTTCCTTGTGCTTTAAATCCAGCGCATCGATTTCGGCGCTCTGTCCGTTTGTGGTTACGTATTTGATCAGGGCCGCCGCCGGTCTCACCCCGTCCAAAAACATGTCGCGCAGGCCGAATCTGACGTTTAAGTTGTTCATTTTCTACTCCCCTGCTCCCTTCACGCCCAGGACGTCCAGTTCCCACTCCGCCAGCCCCACGCCGCGCAGGTGCTCCCGGTTGCCCCGGAGGCTTTCGATGGCGTTGATGCCCATTCCGCCCAGCATTTCTTTGATTTCGTGGCTCCAGCCGTGGAGCAGGTTGACGAGCCGTCGGCTAGCGATCTCCGGGTTTAAACGTTTGGCCAGGTAGGGGTCCTGGGTGCAGATCCCCCAGTTGCATTTCCCGGTGTAACATTTCTGGCAAAGAGTGCACCCCATGGCGACTAAGGCCGCCGTCCCGATGTACACCGCGTCGGCCCCCAGGGCAATCGCCTTCACCACGTCGGCCGAACAGCGGATTCCGCCGGCGGCCAGGATGGAACACTTGTTGCGGATCCCTTCCTCCCGCAGCCTTTTGTCCACGGCGGCCAGCGCCAGTTCGATCGGAATGCCCACGTTGTCCCGGATGATTTTCGGCGCCGCGCCGGTTCCTCCCCGCAGTCCGTCAAGGGCGATGATGTCTGCCCCGGCCCGCACCATTCCCGAGGCGATGGCCGCCACGTTATGCAC
>DAISHP010000116.1:0-5972 GCA_036822475.1 Bacillota bacterium | reverse complement strand
GGGATGACTGATGGGCCGGGGAGAAGGTGGAGAAATGCAAACAGAGAAGTCCGCAGGGACGAGCAGGGCGTCGGCTTTCCGGGAGCAGGTCGCCGGCTGCTTGCGGGAACAAGATTTCCACGGCCTGCTGGCCGCGGGAAAGCCTATGGCCCTGGTCCGCGCCCTGTTTTCGCTGCTCTATTCTCCGGACGAGCTGATCCACTGGCGGGCGGTGGAAGCGCTGGGTCGCGTCGCCGCCACGCTGGCGGACGAAAAGCCGGAGGTAGGGCGGGACATCCTCCGCCGGCTCTTCTGGGCCTTGAACGACGAGTCGGGCGGCAACGGCAGAGCTGTTCCGGAGGCCATCGGCGCGATCATCAGCCGGCGGCCCGCTTTATACGGCGACCTTACCACCGTCCTCCTGTCCTTTCTCAGCGACCCGGCTTTGCGCCGGGGCATTTTATGGGCCGCCGCGGAAATCGGTCGGGACGCGCCCGCCCTGATCCGGGGCGCCGCGCCGGCCATTATTCCTTGCCTGACCGACGAGGACCCGCACGTCAGGGCCCATGCCGTCCGGGCCCTGGGGGAAACCGGCGGGCGGCCGGCGCCGGAGATCGTTGCCCGGCTGCAGAAAGACGAAGCAGCGGCCGAAATTTATCTTGACGGAGAGTTAAAAAAGGTGAGGGTAAAAGAGATGGCCGCCGGGTACTTCGGCGACTCCGGCGGCCTTCCCGGAGAGAACGGGGCGAGGTGAAAATGGGACCGGGGGAAGCAGGCCTGGAGGGGTTGCGCCGCCTCCTGGCGCGCTTTCTGGCCGACCGGCGGGTACGGCGGGAATTCCTCATTCCTATCCACCGCGGGGACGTGGTCAGCTTCCTGTACGAAAAAGGGGAGGTGCTCTCCCGGCAGGACACCCCGGCGGGGGTGCGCCTGGAAGTAGCCCTGCCGGCGGTGTGGGCCGCCCGGGCGGCGGCGTTTCTGGAGGACGTCCGTCGGGGGGCAGATCATGATTGACGGGCCGTTTTAACGGCCCAGGAAAATGCCGACCGCGTCCATTTCTTCGTAAACAAGGATAGAGAAGCCCGCTTCCTCTAGTTGCCGGCGCAGGTCCTGGCGGATAAATTCCTCGTAAAAGCTTCCTTCCAGGCGTTCGATCAGGGCTGTCGCCGCCTTGTTTTGAGGTGTTACGATGGGCAAAAAGAAGCAAAGGGTTCGTTATCGCCTTGATCCAAAAGGGGTAAAAGATCTGCCGTTTGAGGAGATCAAAGCAATTTTACGCGGTGCCGACGAGCTTATTGCCACCGGCGGCAGGAGTCTGCTCGCCAAAATCCTGAAGGGATCAAAAGATAAAAAACTGCTTCAATATGGCCTGGATAAAAGTCCCGTATATGGTTTTTATCAGGAACTAAAGATTGAGGAGATAACCGCCCGAATTGACTGGATGATCAAGAAGGGGTACCTGGCTATAGAGTACAGCGGCAGACTGCCAATGCTTGTCTATACTGATCAAGGGTGGGAAATTGAGCGGGATACATATTCAGACGAATTGCTGGAAAAACTCCGGTCGCTTATTCCGGGCAGAGATTATAGTTTTGTAAATGAACTAAAGAACAGGAACAGGGGAATGATCTTGCTGTTGCTGGATAAGATCAAAAAAACCGGGGACAAAGGGTTTATTCCGCTTTTAGAAGCATGGAGGGAAATAGACTACAGGAAGGTTAGAGAGGAAATATCCAAAGTCATCAATCATCTTGAAAAAGGCGGCGGCTTACCGGGTAAAGTAATTGACCTTCGCGAATACAGGCTAAAAAGTAGAAATTGCTTTTAACGGGAAAGGCAGGGTTAAAACCCCCTGCCTACAGTTTTTGAATGATCAGAAGAACGTCTTCCCCGGTGGCCTTGGCAGTGACCCGGCAGCCTTTGCTTTCCGCCAGCCGGAAGACGTTTTCTTTAGCGACGGTGGACCGGGGTAAGGGGGATCAATCCGTATGTTGACACCCCAGGAACGGCTATTATATAATCTGCCTATGTAGATAACTAATTTTTAAAAAAGGGGGAAAATTATGGCCAGGCTGTTAAGGGTCGACATGACGAAGAGAGAAGTTAAGTTTATAGACGTTCCGGAGAAGTACGCCCTTTTGGGCGGGCGCGCGCTGACTTCACAGATCGTGGCGGATGAGGTACCCTCCACCTGCGACCCGCTGGGCCGGTTCAACAAGCTGGTCTTTGCGCCGGGGCTCCTTTCTGGCACCAACGCTCCTTCCTCCGGGCGTCTATCGGTGGGCGGCAAGAGTCCCCTGACCGGCGGGATCAAGGAGGCCAACGCCGGCGGCATCACCTCGCAAAAGCTGGCCAACCTGGGGATTAAGGCCATCGTCATCGAAGGGAAGCCTGCCGGCGAAGGCTGGTTCCTCTTGAAGATTACCCCGGATGGTGCGGAGCTGCTGGATGCCGGTGACCTGGCGGGAAAGGGGACGTACGAAGTAACGGCCATCTGCCGGGAACGCTACGGCAGCAAAGTGGGCGTGATCACCATCGGCCCGGCCGGCGAAATGCTGCTTGCCGCCGCCGGGGTGACTAACAACGACCCGGACGGCAACAGCAGCCGTTACGCCGGGCGGGGCGGCCTGGGCGCGGTGATGGGTACCAAACGCCTGAAAGCTATTGTCGTGGACAGCCCAAAGACCTTTGACGCCCCGGTGAAAGATCCCGAAAGGTTTAAAGCGGCGGCGAAAAAATTTACCGACGTCTTGCGCAAGCACCCCGTAACGGGGGAAGGCCTGCCCAGCTTCGGGACGAGCGTGCTGATCAACGTGATTAACGAAGCGGGGGCGCTGCCCACCCGTAATTTCAGCGCCGGCCGGTTTGCCCAGGCCCAGGCGGTCAGCGGCGAGAAGCTGGCCGAAACAGCGGTGGCGCGGGGCGGTAAGGCCACCCACGCCTGCCATCCGGGCTGCGTGATGCGCTGCTCCAACGTCTACCCCCTGCCCGACGGCAAGGTGTGCGCCCCCATCGAGTACGAGTCGGACTGGGCGCTGGGGCCCAATCTGGAGATCGGCGACCTGGACGTGGTCGGCCGGCTGAATTATATCTGCAACGACGTGGGGCTCGACACCATTGAAACCGGTGTTACCCTGGGGGTGCTGATGGAAGCCGGGGTGATCCCGTTCGGCGACGGCGAGGCGGCGATTAAAGCCCTGGAAGAGGTTGGCCGGGGGACTTACCTGGGGCGGATCATCGGCAGCGGCGCCGCAGTGGCCGGCAAAGTTTTCGGCGTGACGCGGGTGCCGGCGGTGAAAGGCCAGGGCCTCCCCGCCTACGACCCGCGCGCCTGCAAAGGCGTCGGCGTTACCTATGCCACTTCGCCCATGGGCGCCGACCATACCTCCGGTTACGCCGTAGCCACCAACATCCTGAAGGTGGGCGGCTACGTGGACCCCCTCAAGCCCGATGGCCAGGTGGACCTTTCCCGGAACTTACAGGTCGCCACAGCGGCCCTGGACAGCACGGGCTTGTGCCTTTTCGTGGCTTTTGCCGTCTTGGACGACCCTGAGGGGATGCCGGCCATCGTGGAAATGATCAACGCCCAGTACGGTACGCAGCTTACCCTGGACGACGTGACGGAACTGGGCAAGCAGATCCTCCGAACGGAGCGAGAGTTCAACCGGCAGGCCGGCTTTACCAAAGAGCACGACCGGCTGCCCGAATTCTTCGCCTTGGAAGAGCTTCCGCCGCACAATACAGTGTTTGACCTCAAGGGCGAGGAACTGGATCAGGTATATAATTTTTAATTCGTCAGGTCTACAATTTCCAGGCGGCGGGGGGTTATCCTTGAGCGAAGGTTTTCGGGGATGCTGCCTTCCGGACGCGGCGCCGGAAAAAAGTTGACCGTTTGACCGCGAACCATGATATAATAACTGATAAGCTGTCGTCAGGCAGACTCGCCCGCGGGCGGCCGGCGCCGGGGGAAAGTGAGCTGGCGCCGGGGTGGTGCAGATATCTACCGGCCTGCTGCTTGCGGGTGCAGGTTTTTTAAGAAGAGGAGCCGACGGGAGGAAAACCGGTTTTGGAAGTAGAAGTGCGGGTTTTCAGCGGCCTGGAAAAATTCGTGCCGGAGGCTGGACCGGGCAAAGCCCTCCTCGTTCAGGTGCCGGAAGGGGCGACCGGAAGGGAGCTGATTGCGCAATTGCAAATCCCGCCCGACCAGATCTTTACCATGTTCGTCAACGGCCGGCACGCTCTCCCGGACCAGGTGCTGCAGCCGGGCGACCGGGTGGCGCTGTTTCCCCCCATCGGCGGGGGTTGAGCCGGAGGGTGGGGAAATGTTAAGCGCGGAGCAACTGATCCGGTACCAAAGAAATATTTTATTGGCCGGGTGCGGGGAAGCGGGCCAGGAGAGACTGCTGGCGGGGAAGGTGCTGCTGATCGGAGCGGGCGGCCTGGGCTCGCCGGCCGCCTATTACCTGGCGGCGGCGGGCGTAGGCGGCCTGGGCCTGATCGATCCGGACGCCGTCGAGCTTTCCAACCTGCAGCGGCAGATCCTGCACAACACCGGGGATCTGGGCAGGCCAAAGGTGGATTCCGCCCGGGAAAAACTCCTGGCCTTAAACCCCGACCTGAAAATCGAGGCCGTGGCCGGGGCTTTCACTCGCGAAAACGCCGCTGCGCTGATCGAACGGTACGACTTCGTCATCGACTGTACCGATAATTTCGCCGCCCGCTACCTTTTAAACGAGGTGTGCGTGCGCAGCGGCCGGCCCTTTGTTTACGGCGGGGTGCTGGCCTACGCGGGACAGGCCATGACCATCGTGCCCGGCCGCGGACCGTGCCTGCGCTGCATTTTCCGGGAGGCGCCCGGGGAGGGTGCGCCTACGACCGGCCAGGTGGGAGTTTTGGGGGCCGTGCCGGGGGTCATCGGCGCCATCCAGGCGACCGAGGCCGTCAAATACCTCCTGGGCGTCGGGGAGCTGTTGATCGGCCGCCTGCTCACGTACGATGCCCTCACAATGACTTTTTTCGAGGCAAAGGTAGGGCGCGCTCCGGACTGCCCGGTTTGCGGCCGGAAGCAAAGCGGGGGGATTGTGTAACGGTTATTTTCCCGGACGTTTCAGGAAGCATTAAACCGGCCAAATCATAAAAGCGTTAACAGTATTGAAGGTTAACAATATTGAATCAAGGTAGATGAACGATGCAGGATAATTACCGCCGGGAAATAAACTATCTGCGGGTTTCGGTCACCGACCGGTGCAACCTGCGCTGTTTTTACTGTATGCCTCCGCACGGGATCAAAAGCATTCCCCACGGGGAGATCCTGCGCCTGGAGGAAATGACGCGCCTGGTCCAGGCGGCCGCCCTCGCCGGAGTAAAAAAAGTGCGCCTCACCGGCGGCGAGCCGCTGGTGCGCAAAGGGATCACCGTCCTTGTGGAAGCTTTGGCCGCCATTCCGGAAATCGACGATCTGGCCCTGACTACCAACGGAATTTTGCTGGCGGAGCGGGCCAAAGAGTTAAAAGCGGCCGGTTTAAAAAGGGTGAACGTCAGCCTGGACAGCCTGCGCCCGGAAAAGTACGCCCGGATTACCAGGGGCGGCGACCTGGCGAAAGTGTGGGCGGGAATCGAAACCGCGCTGACTCTGGAAATGCACCCGGTGAAACTGAACACGGTTCTTTTAAAGGGCTTTAACGACGACGAAATTATTGAGCTGGCCGCGCTTACCCTGCGTTTTCCCCTGCATGTGCGCTTTATTGAGCTCATGCCGCTGGGCACTTGCTGGCTGTGGGCAGCGGACTATTTTCTGTCCGCCGGACAGGCCAGGGAGACCATCGAAAAAAATCTGGGCGCCCTGCACGAGGTGCGCAAGCTGGTTGGCAGCGGCCCGGCCCGTTATTACCGGCTGGCCGGAGCCCCCGGCACCATCGGCTTTATCCCGGCGGTCAGCGACCATTTTTGCGACCGTTGCAACCGCCTGCGCCTGACGGCCAGCGGGGGCCTGC
>DAISHP010000115.1:0-6041 GCA_036822475.1 Bacillota bacterium | reverse complement strand
CTTCTTTTTCTCCCTGGAGATTACTGGTGACCACCCACAATTATTTTACAGCTACCGCCCACCGGCCGTTGTTTTTATTTTCGCCGGGGAAAAAGGATTTTTTGCTCCTGATGGCGAACGATTATTGCAAACCGACCAGGTAAACGGATTGGGCAAACCCGCGGCGAGTGAGGTGGGAGGATGCGCTGGAGCCAGGCAACCCACGCCGGCAGAGTCCGGCCGAGCAACGAAGATTACGTGAGCGTTTGCCCTGATCTCGGGTTTTTTGCCGTTGCCGACGGAATGGGCGGCCACCAGGCGGGGGAAGTGGCCAGCCAGCTGGCCCTGCGGACGCTGGAGCATTTTCTGCGCGCCAGCTTAAGCGGCTGCACAGATATCGGCGTGGTTCTGGCGGAAGGGGTCCGGGAAGCAAACCGGCTGGTTTACCAGATGTCGGCAAGCCACCCCGGTTGCCGGGGGATGGGCACGACCCTGAGCTGCATGGTGATCCGGGGCAGGCGCCTTTATCTGGCTCACGTGGGGGACAGCCGGATTTACCTGTTGCAGAAAGGAAGCATTGTCCAGCTGACCGAGGATCACTCCGCGGTTCAGGAGCTGGTAAGAAATGGCATCCTTACGGAAGAACAGGCCAGATACCATCCTTACCGTCACGTCCTGACGCGGGCCCTGGGCGTGGAGCCCCTGATTGAAGTGGATACCGCCCGCCTGACGCTGCAGCCGGAGGATATGGTTCTTTTATGCACCGACGGGTTGTCGGGGCTGCTGGACGAAAGGGAAGTAGGCCGGATTGTTTACAGTTCCGCCGGCCTGGAGCAGGCCGTTTCCGCTTTGGTGGAGCAGGCGCTGGCGCGGGGCGGCACCGATAATATTTCCGTCGTCCTGGTGGCGGTGAATTAAATGCAGGGCGAAGAAGTGGAAAGCTATGCTGGGTAAAATTCTGGGCAACCGCTACGAAATCATCGAGGAGCTGGGCGGCGGGGGAATGGCCATTGTCTACAAGGGCCACGATAAATTTCTCAACCGGCCGGTGACGATCAAAATTTTGCGTCCCGAATTTACGGTGGACAAAGATTTTATCGCCCGTTTCCAGCGCGAGGCGCAGGCCATTGCCCGGCTGTCCCACCCGAATATTGTGAGCATTTACGATGTCGGGCAGGAAGATAATATCCATTACCTGGTCATGGAGTATGTTCACGGCGATAATTTGAAAAATATTATTAAGAAAGAAGGGCCTCTTCCTCCCGAAAGGGCGCTGCGCATCGTGGTACAGATTTGCAAGGCGCTCCAGCACGCCCACGAAAACAAAATCGTGCACCGGGACGTCAAGCCCCACAATATTTTAATTACTTACGGCGGATGGGCCAAGTTAACCGACTTCGGGATGGCCCGGGAAATCACCGCCGCCACCCTGACCTATACCGATACAATCATGGGTTCGGTGCATTATCTTTCCCCGGAGCAGGCCCGGGGCCAGGCGGTCGGGCTGAAATCCGATCTCTATTCCCTGGGCGTTGTTCTGTACGAAATGTTGACCGGAGTTGTTCCCTACCAGGGGGACAGCCCCATCGCCATCGCGATCAAGCACATTCAGGAACACCCGGAAATGCCTTCCCGGTTAAATCCCGGCATCCCTCCCCGGCTGGAAAAAGTAATCTTAAAGGCGATGAACAAGGAACCGGCCCTTCGTTTTGCCACGGCGGCCGAAATGTCCCAGAGTTTGCAGGCGGCCTTAAAAAAAGAGGAAAACGAAAACGCCGGGAGCGCGGAAGGGGGTTTTTCACCGGGAGATGATTTCGAGGGGGAGGAAATTGAAGCCGGAGCGGGTAAAAAACGGCGACTCCGCCCCCTGGGGTGGGTTATCCTCGGTTTGCTGCTGGTTGCTTTTCTGGCTGCCGGCGCCTACCTGTTGAACAAATATTACTTTTCTGTTCCGGAAATCCAGGTGCCGGACGTTACCGGGAAAAGCCTTGCCGAAGCCTCTGGCATCCTTACTGGCCTGGGGTTGCGGGTGGCGGTGGAGAAAGATTACGATGCCCAGATTCCGGAAGGGTACGTGATTCGCCAGGATATCGGTCCGGAGGATCCGAAAGTAAAGCCGCCCAGGCAGGTTACTTTAACCGTGAGCCTGGGGCCGGATTTACGGGAGGTACCCGATCTTTACCAGCTCAGTGTGCCGGACGCCCGGATCAGGCTGGCCGAGGCCGGTCTGCAGATGGCCGAGCGCTACCAGGAAGATTACCATAACGAAGTTCCCCGGGGGTATATTTTTCACCAGGAGCCCAAGGCCCGCAGCAAGCAGCCCAGGGGTACCGCGGTGACCGTTTACGTCTCCAAAGGTCCCCGGCCGGCGGAAGCCCGGGTGCCCGAACTGCTCGGGTTGGACATTGAACAGGCCAGGAGCAGGTTAAGTGAAAAGAAGTTAAAGCTGGATGATCAGATCAGCTGGGCCGAAAGCACCCAATACCTGTCCGGACAGGTAATGTCCCAGGAGCCGGCCGCCGGTACCCCGGTCCAGGAAGGAGCGATCGTGAAGGTAGTGGTCAGCAAAGGTCCGGGGCCCCTCCCCAGGGAAGTGGAAGTGACCGTTAACGTGCCGAGGGACGGAAAAGAGCATCAAATCAGGATTAATGTCACGGATGTCCGGGGATCAAGGGATGCTTATCTCAAAACGCATCCTCCCGGCGACCGGTTTACGGAAACAATCAAGTGCTACGGGAAAACTACCGTCCAGGTTTACCGGGATAACGACTTGATTCAGACCAGGACGTTTGAGGGATAAGGCTGGCTTGGCCGAGGGGGATGGCGTGCGCGCGGGAGTAGTCATCAAAGCGTCGGGCGGTTTCTATTACGTGCGCAGCGAGGAGGCGGTTTACGCCTGCGTTTTGCGGGGGCGCCTGCGCCGGCAGGGACAGCAGGTGCTGGTGGGCGATGAGGTGGAATACACCGCCACCGGAGCGCAAAGCGGCGTGATCGAAAATGTGCGGCCGCGGCGAAGCAGGCTGGTCCGCCCGCCGGTAGCGAACGTAGACCGGGCCGTTCTTGTCTTTGCCGTGCAGGACCCGCACCCCAACCCGTTGCTCATCGACCGCCTCCTGATCCAGGCCGGGGCGGCCGGGGTGACCCCTGTGCTTTGTATGAATAAAGCCGACCTGGGCGCGGAAAAAGCAGCCGGGCTGACTTCCGTTTACCAGCCGGCCGGTTACGCGGTGCTGGTGACCAGCGCCAAAACAGGCGCCGGCCTGGACGACTTGCGGGAAGTTTTGCGCACCGGCGTGTGTGTGTTTGCCGGCCCTTCCGGGGCAGGAAAAAGCAGTCTGCTCAACGCGCTGGAGCCGGGGTTAAGCCTGAAAACGCAGGCGGTCAGCGCAAAGATCGGACGGGGCCGGCATACCACCCGGCACGTGGAATTGCTGCCTTTAACCGGCGGCGGCCTGGTCGTGGATACCCCCGGCTTTTCCAGCCTTGCTTTACCGCCCCTGGAACGCACGGAACTGGCTCGCTTTTTCCCGGAATTTCAGGCCTTTCTGCCGGACTGCCGGTTTACCGGCTGCCTGCACGACCAGGAACCGGGCTGCGCTGTCAAAGAGGCCGTAGCCGCCGGCAAGCTTAGCCGGCTGCGGTATGAAAATTATTTAAAGCTTCTTCACGAGGTAATCGAACAGGAGAAACGAAAATATGATTAAAATAGCACCTTCCATTCTGGCGGCCGATTTTGCCGCCCTGGGGCAGGAAATTAAGCGCATCGAAAATGCCGACTACCTGCACATCGACGTCATGGACGGCCATTTTGTGCCCAACCTCACCATTGGCCCCCCGGTGGTGGCTGCCCTGCGCCCGCACAGCCGGCTGGTGTTCGACGTGCATTTGATGATTGCCAGGCCGGAAAGATACGTTGCCAGTTTTTTAGAAGCCGGCGCCGACCTGATTACCATTCACGCGGAGACTGGCGGCCACCTCCACCGGACGCTCACGCAAATCAAGGAGGGAGGCGCCAGGGCGGGGCTCGCCCTGAACCCGGCCACCCCCCCGGAAGTTTTGCGATATCTTGTCGAGTTGCTCGATCTTGTTTTGGTAATGACCGTTAACCCCGGTTTTGGCGGACAGACCTTTATTCCCGGGATGCTGGCGAAAATAGCTGCCGTCAAACAGTTCCTGGAAGCGGCCGGGTCCTCTGCCGAGATCGCCGTAGACGGCGGCATCGACGCCAGAACGGCGCCTTTGGCGGCAAAAGCCGGGGCCACGGTCCTGGTGGCCGGGTCGGCAATTTTTGGTTCTGCTGATCCGGCGCAGGCCATTGAGGAAATCCGGCGTTTTTGCGGTAGGAGGTGAAGAAGAGTGGCCGTCTGGAAATGCGCTGAATGCGGCAACGTGGTGGAAGCGCGCTGCAAGCCGGGCAAATGCAAAGCCTGCGGAGCGCCCAAAGCAAAGCTGGCGAAAGAAGAGGCGGCGGAACCGGCCGGGAAAAGTTGCCGGGCGGGCCGGACTTGCCAAAAGTAGCGGCAAATTAAACAATCAGACATCCCATGCGGCAATCAGCACCAGCAGATAATGAAAACCGGCAAATACTTTTTTTCAGGGCAAAGGTATAAAGGCACAGAGGCACAGAGAAACAGGTATTTTTCCTTTGTGCCTTTATACCTGGGATACTTTGTACCTGATCTTGTCTGAGGTGAATTAATTGGCTCTGTTTCAAAAAGTAGTCATTATCGGCGTCGGCCTGATCGGCGGATCTTTAGGGATGGCCCTGTGCAGCCGGCAGCTGGCGCAAGAAGTGGTCGGCGTCGGGCGAAACGAAGATAATTTGCGGGCCGCCCTGCAGTGCGGTGCCGTCCACCGGACGGCGGGGGATCCCCGGCAGGCGGCGGCGGAAGCGGAAATTGTGGTGCTGGCCGCACACCTCCGGGCCAACCGGGAACTGCTTAAAGAAATTGCCCCCTGTTTAGCCCCCGGTACGGTGGTCACTGACGTAGGCAGCGTCAAGGGGGACATCGTCCGATTTGCCGGCGGTGTGATGCGGGAGGGAACGGTTTTTGTCGGCGGCCACCCCATGGCCGGATCGGAAAGGCAGGGATTGGCCGGCGCCGATCCCTATCTTTTTGAAAATGCTTTTTACATTTTAACTCCCCTTCCTGATCAACCGCCCTGGGCGGTCGATAAGGTGCGGGCGATGGTCCGGGGCATCGGGGCGCAGGTAATTGAGCTGGCGCCGGAAGAGCACGATCTCGCCGTGGCGGCCCTGTCTCATTTGCCGCATTTGGTTGCTTACGCTTTGGTCAACTCCCTGGCCTCCCTTCCCGCTGGGGAGCGGTTTTTGCCTTTAGCGGCGGGGGGCTTCCGGGATACCACGCGGATTGCTTTAAGCAGCCCGGCCATGTGGCGGGATATTTTTCTGGCCAACCGGGAAATGGTGCTGTTTATGCTGAATGCCTACAAACGCGAGCTGGCTTTGCTGGAGGAGGCCGTCCGGAACGCCTCCGGAGACGAACTGGAAACCCGCTTGCAAAGTGCAAAAGAAGTGCGGGAAAGCATCCCGGCCAAAACAAAAGGATACCTTCCCGTTCTATTTGAAATCCTGGTGGCCATCCCCGACCGCCCCGGAGCCATTGCCGGCGTGGCGGAAATTCTGGCCCGGGAAGGGATCAACATTGCCGACATCGAGATCATGCGGATCAGGGAAGGCGAGGGCGGCAGCGTCCGCCTGGGCTTCGCCACCGGGGAGGAGCAGGAAGCGGCTGTCCTGGCCTTACGCGCCGCGGGCATCCAGGTGATTAAACGCAAATAAATTAAGGCCCTAAAGCAAAAAGAGACAAAGGGCACACGCGCCTTGTTGTCCTCTTTTCCTTTATCCTTCCGCGTCTGCCGCCCTTTGTGCTTATTATTTTTGAGGGAGTTGCTCATGACGACGACTAACGTCTTCTCTAGAAAAGAAATAAAAATGAGGGCTGGAATTTGTCCGGGCGAGCGACATCTGCGAAGGGCCGTTAACGAGACACGGCGCAGGTGAGGCCAGCGAACCGGCAGCGCGAAACGCGCCGATCAAC
>DAISHP010000114.1:0-6044 GCA_036822475.1 Bacillota bacterium | reverse complement strand
GGGCTTTACCGGCATTTCGGGTTGTCCCGAGAGGAGGCCTTCCAGGCGCTGTTTCCCCTCGTGCAGGGCACCATCCGGAACATCAGCCGGGTAGGGCCAGTGCAGGCCCTTACCGGGCCGGTTTCCAGGGGCGACGTCCCGACGGTCGCCGGCCACCTCCCGGCGCTGAAAGCAGTGGGCGAGGAAGAGTTAGACCTTTACCGCGCCCTGGGGTTGTACACCGTGCGCGTGGCCCTGGAAAAGGGAAGCATCGACGAACGGCAGGCGGCGCAGTTGAAGGAAGTATTTAATGAGGGCACAAAGGCACAAGAGGCAAAGAGGAAAAAAGCACACTAAGGCAAAAAGAGAACTGCCCTGGGAATATTTACTTTGTGCCTTTGTGCCTGCTGCCTCTGTGCCTCTATTTTCTTGAGGAGGTTGGTAAAAATGGGTTCAGAACAGGTAACCACAGCTTACTTCCGGGAAGCTAAAAAGGAAGGCCGGCCGATTACCATGCTTACCGCCTATGACTACCCAATGGCAAAGCTGGTCGACGCCGCCGGCATCGACGGCATTCTGGTGGGGGATTCCCTGGGCAATGTCGTCCTGGGGTACGGCTCCACCATCCCGGTGACGATGGACGATATGGTCCACCACATTAAAGCCGTGGCGCGCGGCGTATCCAGGGCCATGGTCGTCGGCGACCTGCCCTTTCTTTCCTACCACCTGTCCAGAGCAGAAAGTTTGCGCAACGCCGGGCGCATTATCCAGGAAGGGGGTGCGCAGGCGGTTAAGCTGGAGGGCGGCCGGGAAATTGCAGAAACGGTGCAGGCCATGGTGGCGGCGGGGATTCCCGTCATGGGCCACCTGGGACTCACCCCCCAGTCGGTGCACCAGCTGGGCGGTTATAAGGTCCAGGGGAAGGACGAGGCGGCGGCCAAAAAACTGATTGACGATGCCAAAGCTCTGGAGGAAGCCGGAGTCTTTGCCCTTGTCCTGGAATGTGTACCCGCCCCCCTGGCCAAAATGATCACGGAAATGCTGGCCGTGCCCACCATCGGCATCGGCGCAGGGCCGCATTGCAGCGGGCAGATCCTCGTCACCCACGACCTGCTGGGCCTGTACGGAGGCGGCGCGCCCAAATTTGTCAAGCGTTACGCCAGCCTTCACGAAGAAATCGCCAGGGCGCTCGCCGCCTACCGGGAAGAAGTGCAAAGCGGCGTCTTCCCCGGCCCGGAACATTCCTTCGGCATGCCCGAAGAAGTGCTGGCCGGGCTCGCGCGAGCCCTTAGCCTAAGGGAGTGAAGATTTGTGCTGATTTGCCGAACAATCAACGAAATCCGGGAATTTGTCCGGCAGGCGCGGGAGCGCGGCCGGACCATCGGCCTCGTGCCCACCATGGGCTACTTTCACGAAGGCCATCTTTCCCTGATCCGGGAAGCCAAAAAAGCCTGCGCGGCGGCGGTGGTGAGTATCTTTGTGAACCCCCTGCAGTTCGGTCCGCAAGAGGATTTTCACCGGTACCCCCGCGACTTTGAGCGGGACCAGAAGATGGCCCGGGAAACGGGGGTGGACGCCATCTTTTCCCCCACGGTGGAAGAAATGTACCCGGAAGGTTTTTGTACCCACGTGGAAGTAAGCGGCGGTTTGACGGAGTGCCTCTGCGGTCTTTCCCGCCCCGGCCACTTCCGCGGCGTGGCCACGGTTGTCGCCAAACTGTTGAATATCGTTTTGCCGGACAAAGCCTTTTTCGGCTGGAAGGACGCTCAGCAGGCGCTGGTGATCAGGCGGATGGTCAGAGATCTGAACATGCCTGTGGAAATTATCACTGTGCCCACCGTGCGGGAGTCGGATGGGCTGGCCATGAGTTCCCGGAATGTTTACCTGGACCCCCGGGAAAGGGAGGCGGCCCGGGTGCTTTACCGGAGCCTCCAGCTTGCCGAACGGGCGGCGGTCGGCGGGGAAAGGGACGTGGCGCAGTTGCAAAAGGCGGTGCGGCAGGAAATCGCGTCCGAGCCCCTGGCCCAAATTGAATACGTGGAAATCCGGGCGCTGCCCGGCCTGGAACCAGTCTCCCGCCTGCAGGGCCCGGCGCTGCTTGCCCTGGCGGTGCGGATCGGCAAAACACGCCTGATCGACAACACAGTGTTAGATCCGGAGGGTGATCGGCTTGCTTTTGACCATGTTTAAATCAAAAATTCACCGGGCCACCGTGACCGAGGCCAACTTGCATTATCTGGGCAGCATTACGATCGACCAGGAGTTGCTGGAGGCCGCCGGGATTTTGCCCCACGAAAAAGTGCAGGTGGTCAATATCAACAACGGGGCACGCCTGGAAACGTACGTTATTGAAGGGGAGCGCGGTTCCGGAATGATCTGCTTGAACGGTGCCGCGGCCCGCCTGGTGCAGCCGGGCGACGTGGTGATCATTATTGCCTACGCCCTGCTGACGCCCGAAGAAGCTGGTGTTTTTCAGCCTACCATAGTACTGGTGGACGAGCGCAACCGCATTACGGAAATTATTCGCCGGGAAAAACCCCGGACAACCGCTGTCAATAGATAAAAGGCACTAAGGCATAGAGGCACAAAGGCACAGAGGCACAAAGGGATAAAGGTACAAAGGCAATAAGGTATAATGACACTAAAGCATTAAAGTATTAAAGCAAAGCACAAGGGCATTAAACTACAAAAGTACAAAGAGAAGCTAAACAGGAATTTTAACTTTGTGCCTGTTAAACTTTGTGCCTGATCTTTAATCAGGCCGTTGTCATCCCGGCAAACAAATGGCATAATATTTTCTGTGGTGGTGGCGGGTGAAAGGAAAGAAGTCACTCTTTTTGGTGGTTGGACTTGTTTTCCTGGTTCTCCTTTTTTTCTTTGTCAAATGGTCGGAAAGTGAGCTTCCGCCGGCGCAGTCTGAAATGGCTGCCGTTCAGCCGGTTTTGGCGCCCCCTCCTGATTTTCCCTTGAATGTTGAGATCAAGGCGGCGCTGGTTTTTAACGAGGGCGGACCGAATCCGGAAGCCCTGGCCGCCTACCGGCAGGTTTTGACCGAGGAAGGATTTCCTTTTGAGGTGATTCCCGCCCGGTCGCTGTTACGGTATAACGCAAAAACCTTAAAAGAGGTTTATGCGGCAATTATCCTCCCGGAAAACGTAAACCGGGAAATAACCCTCCCGGTAGCCAGGCTGCTGGAAGAGTACGTCACCAGGTCCGGCGGGAAAGTTTATCTTGGTGCCGACGCGGGCACGGTTGGCGAAAAAGAACACGGTTTGCTTTCTTCGCTGGCGGGCTTGCAGTCCAGGTTGCCCGGCCCGCCGGGGGAAAAAACGATTGCCGGTGACGGCCCGCCGCAAGGCATTCTCTTGATCCCCGAACATTCCCCCCTGCGCAGGCATTTCGACCCCGGCCTTTTTGACCATGACGCGCTGAAAGTTTTTGACAGCCCGCCGGTACAGGTCAGCCACTTTCCCCTCGCTTACGTCACGGCCGGGATTTTAGCCTATACCGGCCGGAAAGACCGTCCGGAATGTGGTTCCGTGCTGCTGAAAAAATATCCTGGCGGCGGCGCGGTCCTGTATGTAGACGGCGCCCCCGGCCTGTTGAAAACCAGGGAAAACGTGGACTTTGTCCTGCGCGGGCTCCTGAAATACTTTCTTCTGGAGCTGGCGGGCCTGCCGCGCCTGGTGGCTTCCCCGGGTGGCACGGGGGGACTGGTGGTAGCCATCCACATTTGCTCCGGAGCCTACTTTCGCGATCTGGATCGGATTCTGGCCTGGCGGCTGCTGTCCCCGAACCTCCCTTTTTCCTTTTACGTAACGGCCGGCCCGGACAACGACCGGCCCGGCGACAAACGGGGCGTGGACGTTTTGAACCCGCAAAAAGGGCGGCGTTACGTGGAGGCGCTTGGGCAGTACGGCAGCATCGGCGCCCACGGGGGCTGGATTCATAATTACTGGGCCTACCATTACAGGGAACTGACCGACGAAGAAAAGAAAGCGTACCTTGACCGGAATTACCGGGCCCTGGCCGAGGTTACCGGGAGGCTGGTCACCGATTACGCTGCTCCCGGTGGCGCCCACGATCCGAAGGTGAATGATTATCTGGCTGCCCTGGGGACGAAGGCGGCTTCGGTGCCGGTGGCTTTCAACTCCCCGCCCACGCACGCCTGGTTTAACGGACAGCCGGAAAAACGTTTCTGGATTTTCGGCTATACCGGCACCACTTACGGGACGGCTTTTGAAAACATGCTGGCCGGCGGGCGCAAACCCGCCCAGATCGCGGAGGATCTCCGGCAGCTGCTGGATTTTCTGGCCGAGAAGCGGGAAATCCGCCTGCTTTACTTCCACCCCGTTTCCATTGCCCGGCATCCGGAAATGTGGAAATCAATTCAAAGCTACCTGCTTAAGCAAGTCGAAGAGGGGAATTTAACGGTCCGCCCGATGAACGATTTCGCCGCTTTTCTCACCCGGCACGAAAAGGTCCGCTTCTCCGTCCGGAAAACTCTCCGGGGCTATTACATTACTGCTTCCTCCCCGGATTCCCTGAAAGAAATGACCTTCGCCCTGCCGGTGGGGAAAAACGTCCGCATAAGAAATGCGGCCGGTTTGAGAGTAAAAGAAAAGAACGGCTGGGTTTACGTAACGATTGTCCGGGACGTGCAGAAGGCAGCATTTCCGGTCCTCGCCACAAAATCCGGCGCCTGGAATTTCAGTCCTCAGGAAAGCCGGGAAAGGAGGTTTTCGCTCTGGTCCGGCGTTTTTCTTATTGCCCGAAGTGCGGCGGGAAGCTCGTTTATAAGCCCCGGAAAGGAATTGACCGGCTTACCTGCGTGAGCTGTGGGTATGTTTTTTACGAAAACCCCGTAGTAGGGGTAGCCGCAATTGTCCTGGATGAGCGGGGATGCGTGTTGTTGGGGCGGCGTGCCACCAGCTACCGGGGATTATGGTGTATTCCCTGCGGGTACGTGGAATATGCCGAGGATGTTTATGCCGCTGTGGTTCGCGAATTTAAAGAAGAAACAAACCTGGATATTGTTGTGGAAAGTGTTTTTTCCGTGCAGTCGAATTTTCATAACCCGGAGATGCATACGGTAGGGATCTGGTTTTTGGCGCGCGTAACCGGCGGAGAACTAAAGGCCGGGGACGACCTGGACGAAATAGCCTTTTTTGAGCTGTCCAGTCTGCCGCCGCTGGCCTTCCCGACCGATGAAAAGGTATTAAAAATGCTGGCCGAACAACTGCAGCCGGGAAAACTACCGTCAGGAAACCGGAAGCGCTGAAAAAAATAAGGCCGGGCGAAACGCCCGGCAGTTCATCTAACCTAACCGCACCCGCTGCAGTCCGTCTCGCTGCAGCTGCATCCGCCCTCGCCGCAGCTAAACCCTCTTATCCCGTCCCAGATTTTTTGGTTGACTTCCTGCAAAACTTCGGCAAAGCGCTCGTGCGCCCGGGTAAAGCTTCTCACCGCGGGGTTGAGCAGCATTAGCTCTTCCGCTTCCTGAAGTTTTTGCAACTGCGTTTCCGGCAGCTGGATCCCCTGGGCCTGCGCCCTTTCCCACGTTTTTTTCAGTTCCTGAAAGTTCCTCACCAGCAAGCTGGCCTGGGGATCCTGGATCAGATTTGCTTCCGCCTGTCTCATTTCTCTATATTCAGGGGAGGCAGCCAGTTCCTGGCCCAACTCGCGAGCCTTATCCATGATGACTGTTCTGGACATTTTGATCACCCCTTTTCTGTAATCTTCTTGATCGATTAGATAAATTCCTGCCCCAAACGGGATTTCCAAAAAATAATTTTAAGCGCCGCAGCGAAAGAAGTTAAACCCCTTTTTGCCGCTGGCCGACCAGCCACCAGAAGAACAGTCCGCCCATGAAGATGTTCAAATAATAAGTGAAGAAACGCCACCCGGCCACCAGGGTGGGCAGCGCAGAATCCGGCACCAGCGCCGCAAAAAAGGCGGCGTACCCTACTTCGGCGATGCCGCTGGCCCCCGGCAGGGGGACGTAGGCCAGCAAAAAGTGCAGCACCATCTGACGGGCGACCATAATTGCCCACGGAACCGGGCTG
>DAISHP010000113.1:0-6066 GCA_036822475.1 Bacillota bacterium | reverse complement strand
GGTCTTTGGATATTATACCAAACTTTCGGCCCCGTTTCATCAATTTTTGCGCCGGGCCTGCCCGGCGTGGGGGTTAGCAAAAGTATCATTGAAATTGCGGACTGGATCAAAACCCATCCCAAAAAACAGGTAAACAGTTAGTAAACAAACCTGCATAATTAAAAATGCGGGTTAAGTTGATCCGGGTAATTAGTAATATATGACAGTTAGTTAGGAGGAAAGAAAAAATGCCCAAACGCGTTGGAATCGTTGGCGCTGCCGTCACGCCTTTTAAGGCCAAGTGGTACGAAAAAACTTACTACGAACTGGCCCAGATGGCCACCGCGGAGGCAGTAAAAGATGCAGGCATCTCCATTAAAGATGTCGACGCCGTTTTCTATGGTATATACAACGACATTTTTGAGCGCACCTGCATTCCTGAGCACGCCATTCACGGCCTGCTCGGTATGCAGAACAAATTCGGCATCCGGATCACCAACGGCGGAGCTACCGGAGCCTACACCATGTCGGCCGCGCACGCCTATCTCGCCGCCGGCAGGTTTAAAACCGCTCTGGTGCTGGGTGTGGAGAAAGCCACCGACTGCTTTGACTTTTTCTCCATGTCGGCTACTCCGGAGGTAATTAAAACAATTGCCTGGTCGGGGGACAGCTTTTTCGAGCAAAAGATCGGCTGGACCGCCTCGGACAGCTACGCCGAAGTGGTGCTGGCCTACATGGACGAGTATCCGGGCGACTTAAAACCGGAAGTTACCGCCCAGATTTCCTCCCTCCTCAGTCAGCAGGTGCGGGATAACGAATTTGCCCAGCGGCGTTACGACCAGGTGACGCCGGAAGAAGTGCTCAACTCCCGCATCGTCGTTTATCCCTTTAAGGAACTGGAGATTTGCGTCTACACCGAAGGCGCCGCCGCCCTGATCATGGCCGAGGAAGAAACGGCCAGGGCCATCGCCAGGAATACCGGTCAACCCGTCATCTGGATTACCGGTGTCGGGGAGTCCAACGAACATTCCTTTGCCGGGAAAAACCAGAAGGTGATGCACCGGATTATGTCCGACCACATCGCCGCCAGGAAAGCCTACGAAATGGCCGGCATCAAAAATCCGCTGGAAGAAATTGACGTGGTCGAGCTGCACGACGCCTTTGTGCATCAGCTGGAAATCACCATGGCGGAAATGGGCTTCGTTCCGCTGGGCCGGGCCGACGCCCTGGTCGAGGACGGCATCATGACCCCCGGTGGAAAGATCCTGGTCAATCCCTGCGGCGGGTTGATCTATTCCGGCCACGCGGTAGGCGCCAGCAACATTATGTCCGCCTGGTCCGCCCGACGCGAGTTAATCCGGCGAAACTTAAGGCGCGCCCTGGTGCACGGCACCGGCAGCACAGTCGCCCAGTACGGCGTGGTCCTGATCTTAGAACATGAGTAAGGAGGAGTTAGAGGTGGCGAAAAAGGTTATCCCCTACGAATTTATTCCCGATGTGGAAACAAAGACAGTGACCATTGACGGCAAGCCGTACCTGGTCTCCAACGACGCCATGTACACCTTTTATCAGCGCTCGCTGGGGGAGTTTTCTGATTTCTTCCTCGCCCTGCGGGACGAAAAGAAGATTTTAGGCTGCCGGTGTCCAGGCTGCGGTCTGGTCAGGGTGCCTCCTTTTTTAACCCGTTGCCCGGACTGTGACTTTACCCCCACGGAATTGGTGGAAGTGGACGATGTGGGGAGGATGCTCAACACCCCGCCCATTACTTATTTCGCCAATTCCCTTTTCCAGCAGCAGGTGCCCTTCGGCCGCGGCCGGATCATTTTAAACGGCGCCGATACCGCGATGAGCATTAACTTTTATACCACCAAAGGAATTCTGGTACCCGGCATCGTCAAAAAGGGAACAGAAATGAAGGTCATCTTCCGGGACAACCGTATAGGCGAAATTACCGACATCTTCTGTGTGCCCACTGCCGAGCTGACCCCTGCCCAGATCGCTAAAAAAGGCTTGCAGGAATCGGAACTGGACTGGGAAAGTTCGGTTGAACCACCGGTACCCCCGGCCAGCCAGGAAGAAGCGGCGCGTTACCAGAGTCTGCTGGCGGAATTGAAAGGGGTTGTGGCCGAACTTAACCAGTGCGAGCGGGCGAAAAAAGATATCGCTCAGTGGTGGCGGTTGATCCACGTGAAGAGTAAGGGCGGGGAGTTTTTCCTGCAGATTAGCAACGGTGATTTAAGTTTCCAGGAAAAAGGAGAAAATCCCGACCTGGTGATGGTCTGCCCGGACCTGGCCACGCTGGTGAACGGCCTGGCCTACAAGGGTTCGCTTACCCAGGCGATTATGACCAGGGACCTCTGGATCAGCAAGAATGTAGAATTTACTACCATCTTTAAGCTGGAGCGGATGGCTCGTTCGCTGGCCAGGACGAAGAAAAGATAAATCATGGCTTAGACTTCGATTACTGGGGGCTTTAGCAGGCAATGGATTTTGAATTATCAGCAGAGCATAAAATGTTAAGTGACACAGTATATAAATTCATGCTCAAAGAAATTGCCCCCCTTGCCGAAAAAATTGACCGGGAAGATCAGTTCCCGGAAGGATTATGGCAAAAAATAGGGGAGTTAGGGATAATGGGGATTACCATTCCCGAGCAGTACGGCGGAGGCGGTTTTGACCTTTTAGCGGCTGTCCTGGCTACCGAGCAGATGGCGCGGGTTTGCGCGGCGGTATCTCTTTCTTACGTGGCGCACACCATTTTGTGCACGGACACACTTTATCGTCACGCCAACGAGGAACAAAGGAAAAAATATCTTCCCCGCCTGTGCAGCGGCGAACACGTGGGGGCCCTGGCGTTAACCGAGCCAAACGCCGGTTCCGATGCGGCCGGAATTCAAACCACAGCCACAAAAAAGGGGAACGAATACCTGTTAAACGGCACCAAAATGTTTATCACAAACGGTCCGATTGCGGACGTCTTTGTGGTCTATACGAAAACCGACAAGGCAAAAGGGGCAAAGGGTATCAGTGCCTTTATCGTCGAGAAAACTTTACCGGGCTTTTCTGTATCCAGACAGCTGGAGAAAATGGGCAACCGGGGCTCTCCCACCGGAGAACTTGTTTTCGAGGACTGTCGCGTGCCGCAGGTAAATTTGCTGGGGGAAGAAAATCGCGGTGTGGCGGTAATGATGTCCGGTTTGGACCGGGAGCGGGCGGCGGTGGCCGGCCTGCCCCTGGGGATTGCCCAGAGCGCGCTGGATTTGGCGCTTAAATACGCTAAAGAACGGGTGCAGTTTGGCCAACCCATCGGCAACTTCCAGCTTGTCCAGGCCAAGCTGGCCGATATGTACACGCAGCTGGAAGCAGCCCGGCTTCTGACCTATAAAGCGGCAATCGCGGCAGATCAAGAAGAAAGAGGCGGCAAGGGCACGCAGATGCACAAGCTGGCGGCCGCGGCCGTCTTGTTTGCCGGCGAAGTGGCTACCCGGGCAGCCCTGGACGCCTTGCAGATTCACGGCGGATACGGTTACATGCTGGAATACCCGGTAAACAGGTTATACCGGGACGTAAAGCTGTACGAGATTGGCGCCGGCACTTCAGAAATCCGCCGTCTGGTCATTGCCCGGGAGTTGCTGAGCGAGTAAAATCGTCATACGGTTTTTTTGCTGATGTCGACCATTTCCCCCTGGCCGGTCCTTTCCCTGCCCAGCAAGGCCATCAACATTCCCACCAGGGCCATGACGGCTCCGCCCAGGTCGGCAATCTGCACGCCGGGGATGACCGGCGGGCCGTCGCTCGCCCCGTTATTGCCCAAAACCCCGGCGATGCTGATATAGTTCACATCGTGGCCAGGGCGGTCACGGTATGGACCATCCTGACCGAAAACGGTTATGGCGCAGTAGACCAGAAGGGGGTTTTCTTTTTTCAGGGCTTCATAACCCAGGCCCAGGCGGTCCATCACTCCTGGCCGGAAACCTTCCACCACCAGGTCCGCCTGCCGGGCAAGTTGCCGAAAAATTTCCTTTCCTTCCGGCGTCTTCAGATTCAGGGTCAGACTCTTTTTGCCCCGGTTCACAATCAGATGGCGCACGCCCACCCCTTTCCACAAAGGAGGTGACCAGCGCGCATAATCCCCCCGCCCCGGCTACTCAATTTAATTACCCCGGCCCCAAAATCAGCCAAAAACATTATGCAAAACGGCCCCGGCAAAAAACGGGCGAGGTCCAAAACCTTGATCCCGCTTAATACCATATACTCACCTCTTTTCCGGGAGTCAGACTTTTCCAAGAGACTGTCGAAAAAGTACAACATCCCCCTCCCCCCACCCCCTTCCCTCAAGGAAAGGGGAATGGAGGGAGGTCAATAAAGAGGGTTTTTTGACAGTTTTTCGAAAAAGTCCGCTCCTGCTTCCGATCCTTAATCCCTGCGGCCAAAAATGGATACGGCACAGGCAAAGTGCCCCGGATGCCCGCCCAGGTTGTGGGTCAGTCCGATGTCCGCTTTCTTGATTTGCCGGGGCCCGGCTTTCCCCCGCAGCTGGTGGTATACTTCGTAAATCATGCGCAGGCCGCTCGCCCCGATGGGGTGCCCGAAGCATTTCAAACCGCCGTCGGTGTTTACCGGCAGCCCGCCCTCCAGGGTAAAGAAACCGGCGTCCACGTCCTCTTTGGCCTTTCCTCGGGGACTGAAGCCAAGGTCCTCGTAAATCAACAGTTCGGTAATGGTAAAGCAGTCGTGGACAATCGCCAGGTCAATCTCTTCCCGCGGATTTTTAATGCCTGCTTCCTGATAAGCCTTTTGCGCCGCCGTAACCGTTTCTTCGAAGTGCACCATATCGTAGTCATCGTGCAGGATGGCCTGCCGGGCGCCGCAACTCAAGCCCAGCCCTTTAACCAGAATGTAGTCATCCTTAAATTTTTTGGCCAGTTCCGGACGGGTGATGATGGCCGCCGCCGCCCCGTCGCTAACTCCGCAGCAATCAAACAACCCCAGGGGAGCAGCAATCATCGGCGCGTTTAAGACCTGCTCCAGGGTAATCTTCCGCTGGAAATGCGCCTTGGGATTTAAACTGCCGTTGTAATGATTTTTAACAGCAATTTTGGCCAGGGTCCTTTTTCCTTCTTCGTAGCTCAGACCGTAATGGTGAAAGTACCGGGTGGCCGCCAGGGCAAACTGGACGGGGGCAGGCACGGGAGGCTCGACGCGCGAACCCCAAAACGGCGCGTAAGAAACCGGCAGCCCGGATAAGCCGGCGTCTTTCAGTTTTTCCACGCCCATCACCAGCACCAGGTCGTAAACCCCCGCCGCCACCGCGTAGCAGGCGTTCCGGAAGGCGTCGGTGCCCGTACAGCAGGCGTTTTCCATCCTGCTGACCGGAATGTAATCGAGCTTTAAAGCATGAGCCAGCATTGTTCCGCGAGCCGAGCCAAATGAATATTGCAGACCCAGCCAGGCCGCCTGAATGTCCTTAGGGTCGACGCCCGCGTCTGCATATGCTTCGTAAGCCGCTTCCACCATTAAATCTTCGACGCTTTTATCCCAGTGTTCGCCAAACTTTGTGCAGCCCATCCCGATGACGGCGACGCGATCTTTAATCCCTTCCATTTCTTTTACCTCCTTGCCTTAACCTCTTACCGGCATACACTTCCAGTAGTAATTATGAATACCGCCAACAGTATGCAACTTGCGGAAAGTCATTTCCAAAGGCATCCCCACCTGCACCTCTTCAACAATGCGGTCGGTCATTACGCACTGCATTCTTCCACCGCCGGTAAAATTAATAAAACAGACGACCAGTGGGGGGTCCAGCGTCGGGCCTAAATAATCCAGCGAATAAGTAAACAGAGTGGCTCTCTTTTCGGCAAAACGCTCCGGTTCAAATTGATCCCGGGTGTGGCACTTCGTGCACACGCGCTGGGGAGGATACTGCGGGTAGCCACAGTTTTTGCATTTTCCTCCGTATAAGCGGATATTCTGCCGGCGCTCCCGGTACAGAGAAATCGGTGAAGGAGGATCCAGAGGGGGGCGGCGCACCGCCGGCGCGATGTCGATCAGCCCGCGCCACCGGGCGTAGGTCAGGTAATCGGG
>DAISHP010000112.1:0-6081 GCA_036822475.1 Bacillota bacterium | reverse complement strand
AATCAGCTATCTGCTGGGCATCTGTCCTGTCTTAATGACTACTGCGAAAAATGTTTTAACCCGGGAAACCCTGCTTGATTTAATTAAGTTAGGTACAGGTATGGAGGTTACGGTGGAAAAATTACAGAGCGTTTTGGGCAAGCTGAGGGGAGTTATTCCTCAAGAAGTCTTTTAACGAAAAGGTGTTACGGTATGCGAGAAAAGCCAGCAGGGATTGTTTGGGGCGGTTCTGAACTGCAACAGGTAGCTATCGGTATTTATTGCGGGGAAGGCGCATCTCATTCCTGGACCTGGCTGGTGGATTGCTTTGAGGCGCAAGGGTTTTCCAATCTTGTGTTTCTGGAAGAAAAAGATATCCAGGAAGGCGCCCTTTCGGAAGTAGATGTTTTCGCCATGGGCGGAGGTGACGCTTTTGCGGTAGCCGAAGCTTTATGGTTTTCCGGGGCTGCTTCGGTAGCTGCTTTTATCCGCCGGGGGGGATTATACCTGGGGTTTTGCGCCGGCGCATACCTGCTCTTAAAGATGGATGAATTTCCCTTAAACATTTTTTCGATGGCCGAAGGCAAGGTACAAAACATTGTAGATAAACTTCCTCCGGCGAAAGCGTTACCGAACAAACTTTTTACTCCTTATGGCCGGCGGTATGTTTTACATCCCGTGCGCGAAAAGATATTGCTTGGTTCAACTGCTGGCGGTAGGGAGCTTTTTCGCGCGGATCAACTGGCGGCCCCCCTTTACGGGGGACCGCCTATCCAACCCGGCCCTGAAGAAGAAGCCCTGGCTGTTTATAAAGATTTTACTCCCCGGTCTGTATTTCTTGTGGACGAATCTCTGGCCCGCGAAATGATGCTGGGAACCGTTGCCGTCTGCCGAAAAAAAATAGGTGAAGGCTGGATTTACTTATTTGGACCCCATTTTGAGCACCCATATTACCCCGAGGCAAATGCAGTTCTGGCCAGAGTAGTGAAAAAGCATAGCCGGCAGAGAGCGAGAGGGAAGGATTCAGCTATAGAATACGGTATGCCCAACGAGCAATTGGCGCAAAGGGTGAAAGCTCATTTGGGAGATGCCCGGATTGTGGCCTATGCCCTGGAATTTGCTGATGTTAGCTGGCGGTTGGGGCATAAGGTTTACGAGCCGGCAAAAATCCTTGTTTTTTTGGAGACGATCTGGAAGCGATATGCCCGGGCCGCTAAAAGTACGCTTTTCCTTGGCAGCAGCTTACTTTCCGGCTTAGAGCAGGACCTCCGTGAGACAGTCAGCCTGTTGCGCACAATGAAAAGAGAACTTGGAGAAAGAAGAGATACTTTGCACCTGGCCGAAAAATTATTTCCTTTGCTTAGAAAGGAAACCAGTAATTTCCTGAAGGCATATTTTGCAGCAATTCAGGAAGAGCAAAAAAGAAAATTTGCTCCGGCCTGAGGAGGGATTGTGATTTATGCATTACAAGGAACAAACAAGTATTACCTTTTACGCGGTTGCTTTCCTGGCTGCGCTGATTCTTTTCGGGGGTATCCTGAATTTGATTCGCCTTTGGAGACTCGGTAAAGCACCGACATTAAACGAGGAGGTCCGGCCTTTTCGATGGGTATCCGCTATTCTGAGGGCCAGCCTGATCGAAACGCAAATTTTAGAATACAGTAACATCGCGTGGATAGCTCATTTGATGATTTTTTGGGGGATAGTCGCGTTGCTTTTGCAGACGGCAATTCATTCGTTGCTGACGTGGTTGATCCCCCGGGAAACGGCATTTTATCGTTTTTTTGAAGCTGGTAGCGGCCGGGCTGTTATGGCTGTCTGGGGTGATTTTTGGGGACTGATTTTGCTGGGTGGAGTTTTAATTGCCTTTTTGAGAAGATGTTTTTTCAGGCCTGAGACATTAAACACAATCAGTGATGATTGGATTCCTTTATTGCTTTTGTTCCTTATTGTATTGAGCGGTTTTTTTACCGAGGCGGTCCGGCTGGCCGTTCGTCCGGGCGAAAACGACACCGTTTATTCATTTGCAGTCAACTGGGCCGTTCCTTTTCTGAGGGGGTATTGCTGGCCGAAGGATATTCTTACGTACCTGTTCTGGGTCCACGGCGGATTGTCCCTTTTCTGTGTGGCGTATATACCGTACAGTAAATTCAGGCATATGATTGCTTCTCCGCTTGTTTATGCTTTTGTTACCGCCGGCAACAGATATTCTAAAGAAGTTTGGTTGAAAGGAAGAAAACAAAGCGTTTTAGAAAAGGAGCGAGAAAAATGAGCGGGAAAAAACAGGTGGGGAAAAAGATTGATCTCAGTAACCTGAGCTGGCATCAGGTGATGGAACTGGATGCCTGTACCCGGTGCGGGGAATGCATCGGATGGTGCCCGGTCTATGTCCAGGACCCCAAGAAAGAAATCACCCCGCGGGAAAAGCTCCGTGTATTTCGCCGGATATTGGCTTCTCAAAACAGTTTAATCAGTAAATTTATCAATCCCGAAAGCTGGCTGGGAAAATTGGTTTGTCCTTCACCTCCTACCGAGGAGGATATTTACAAAGCGGCAATGGCTTTGTATGAGTGCAGTACCTGTCGCCAATGCCATTTCGTTTGCCCTTCCCGGATTGATACAGTGGAACTGTACGAAGCTTTGCGGCGGTCGCTTGTTAATTCCGGCGTGCCGCACATTGAGACCCATCTTCCCATGGTAGCCAGTTCGATGGCGTATGATAACCCCTGGCAGCAGCCGCGGGCTACCAGAGCAAGGTGGGCGAAAATGGCGCAGCGGGAAAAGAGGATTAAAGAAGTGCCGAAAATGCTCAAACCTCCCCCGGGGTTGGAGCCGCCTGTACCGCCGAAGAGAATATAAGGAAGGGGAGGGGAAGTAATTATGCAAGAAGAAAATGTCCAGGCGCAACAAGATGAAGGTGTCCGGAAGAAAGATAGAATTTTGACAGAAGTACAAATTAGAGCCGCTGATGCTATAGATGTTTTATACTTCGTGGGCTGTACAGCTTCTTACGATGTGAACGTTAAAGAAGTGGCGATCAATACTGTGAATATTTTAAACGCTCTGGAGATTAAGTTTGGGATTTTGGGGACGGAAGAAAAATGTTGCGGCAGTGTTTTGCTCCGGATTGGGAACTATGAGTTTGAGAGGCTGGCGGAGTACAACGTAAGGCTGTTCAATTCCTTGAATGTTAAAATGATTGTTACTTCCTGCGCCGGTTGTTTTCGGACGCTCAAAATGGATTATGTAAAAGTAGGTAAGTTAAATCCGGAGGTTCTCCATACCAGTCAATTAATTGCCCGGAAGATCAGAGAAAAAAAGATTAAGTTTACCCATGAAGTACCTTTAAAAGTAACTTATCACGATCCATGTCACATGGGCAGACATAGTAACGTTTACGAAGAACCACGCGAAGTATTACGGGCAATTCCGGGACTTGAATTCGTGGAAATGGCCAGGATTCGCGAATTGTCCAGATGCTGCGGGGCGGGAGGAGGGCTGAAAGCGGGTTTTATGGATGTCCAAAACCTGATGGCGCAACAGAGGGTGAAAGATGCCGAACAAACGGGGGCGGAAGCCCTGGTTTCCACCTGTCCGTTTTGTTATCAGGGTTTAAAGATTGGCATAAATGCCATCGACTCAAAAATAAGGATGGTCGATTTAAGCGAGTTGGTGGCGCGGGCTATGGGTATAGAAGCTACCAGTTAGGAATTGCATTGGAAAATTTGCCTTGAAGTTGGGCCCGGTCAGGTTTGTCGCCACAGGGTCGGGTTCATGAAAGTATTTCTTGAGTGTCCTGGCTTGCCTGCTTGAATAAGCTGGCGTCAGGGAGGAGAACAATGGACGCAAAGACGTTAAAGACGGAACTGCAGAGCAAAGGAGTGCGTTTTCCGGGGGCGGGAGGGTGTGGCCGCCTGGGTGGCGCCGGTCCGGCCGAAGGAGTTACCCTGGTGATTAATGGGATAGTAATGACTGTTCCTGTTTACAGCCCTTATGTACAGGAGTCTCCTTATAGGATTTGCGGCGAAGGGCCATTATTTAATCTTTATCGCGGAAAGGAATTAATTGTTCCGGTCCGGATAGTGTTTCACGAAAAATTTTACGATGGTTTTACTTCCGACGGCCAGCCATACACCCGGATAGCCCTGATTCACGGCCTTGACTGCCTGGCCAGTACCGTTAACCAGGTCTGTTCTTTTTGGAGAAACAGGCAAGGCTGCCGGTTTTGCGCAATCGGCCTGAGTCTGGAAAGAGGCTTGACGATCGCTAAAAAAACTCCGGAGCAACTGGTGGAAGTAGCTCTGGCCGCCAGGCGGGAAGGGATTACCCACGTTCTGCTGACTACGGGTTCCTCCCCCGACGGGGTTTTTGAAATTGAACACCTGGCGGCCTGCTGCCGGCAAATTAAAAGGCATACCGGTTTGCCCGTGCAGGTGCAGTGCAGGCCGCCGCTTGATCTTTCCTTGCTGGAATTGCTTTGGGAGGCAGGCGCAGACAGCCTGGGCCTGCACATCGAAACCCTGGACGATGAAGTATTGAAAAATGTTGCTCCTGCCAAGTACCAGATTGGTTGGCGAGGCTTTCTGCGCGCCTGGTCAAAAGCGGTGGCCATCTTTGGGAGAGGGCAGGTGGTGACTTATATCATTATGGGATTGGGAGAAAACCTTTCTCTTGTTCGGGACCGCCTTAATAAAGTGATTGATTCAGGTGTTTATCCCTTTATTGTCCCGCTCCGTCCCATTCCTGGCACTCCGCTGGCCGGTGCATTGCCTCCGCCAGCTTCATTGATGAGGCAGATTTATGAAGGAGCAAAAGAGTTATTATCTTTATCTGATCTTTCCAGCCGGAAGATCAAGGCAGGTTGTGGACGTTGTACGGCCTGTTCGGCTTTGCCTGATTTTGAAGATCTTGATTAGAAAGTATTCTTTCTAAAGGGGGTAAGGATATTTGTGTTTCAGATCATCTGTCGGACAGCAGCGAATGATCTGGAAAAAGAACAGGCCATGACCATTCGCCGAAAGGTATTTGTTGAAGAGCAAGGCTTATTTCCGGATTCGGATCAGGATGAACATGACCAGGAGGCGGTACACCTGGTAGCAGATGTAGGGGGAAAAATAGTGGGTACAGTAAGGCTTTATTGTCAGGAAAAAAATGTGTGGGTGGGAGGACGGCTGGCGGTGTTGCCCCCTTATCGCGGGCGGATAGGAGCGAAATTAGTGGAGAAAGCGGTGCAAGAAGCAGAAAAAAGAGGAGCAGAAAAATTTATAGCGTACGTTCAAGTGAAAAATGAACGGTTTTTTCACCGCCTTGGCTGGCGGACAACAGGTGGTCCCCAGGTTATCTATGGCCAGGAACATATTCTCATGGAAGCGCCAATGGGGAGGGCTGCCCGGAATTGTAACTTTGAGAAATTAAACAAAAATTAAATCTATGGGACATGATTTTTTAAGTAGAGCAGGGGTTATAAATGACCCCACGGTGAGCAAAATATTGAATAAATTGGATCGGGAGGGACGAACGTGGCGCTGCAACCAGAAGTTTACCAGGTTTTTACCGACATCGTGGGCGTGCAAAACATTACTCAAGAAGACGTCATTCTCGACGCCTACACCTTTAACTGGCTGGTTGAGTTTATGCCGGAAGCGGCACCGGGTAAGTATCTTCCCCACCGCCCCGCCGCTGTCCTGCTGCCGGGAAGTGCGGAAGAGGTGCAGGCCATCGTCAGAGCCTGCAACTATTACAAGGTAAAGTTCAAGGCTTTTAGCACGGGTTACGGTGCCCATTCTCTTCCTCTTCAGGAAGGAGTCGTTGTCCTCGACCTGCGGCGAATGAACCGGATCCTCGAAATTGACGAAAAAAACAAGTACGCCCTGGTCGAGCCCGGTTGTACCTGGGCCCAACTGACTGCGGAAACCATGAAGCGCGGTCTTTTTACAACGCCGCACCAGGCCGGCTCCCAGGCCTCTGCCCTGGCCAACATCACTTCCGGCTGGGGGATGAATATCATGGGCAACCACGGCGGTCACAACGGCAGAAACGCCCTGGGGGTGGAGTGGGTGCTGCCCACCGGCGAACTCCTGAAACTCGGACCGCCGGACGAGT
>DAISHP010000111.1:0-6103 GCA_036822475.1 Bacillota bacterium | reverse complement strand
GTCCGGAGCAATGCCCAAATAGGGCATTTAAGCTTACCGGGATTGGCCAAAATTCTCTTCGGCTGTCTGCTTTTGCTTGTCGCCGCCGCCGGCTGCGCAGGGCCGTCCGCACCGGCAAAACATTGATCTCATCTTGCCCCCAGCGAAGGTGACGGTCGGGGTGGCTTTGTCCTTTTTGCGGAAAAAGCGGCCAAAGGCTGTTTTTTTACGGTGCTGTGTGTAAAAAATCCCGGCTCCAGGTTTTTCCCGGCGGCCGGGATTTTTCATAATAATTTTTTCCAAAGAGCCGATCCTACCGCCCCGAACTGCTCCCGTCCTGCCCGCCGCGCCGCTTCCCTAACTGCCTGCACTACCGTTGCTGCCTGCCCCCGCGTAGGCCCAGGGTTTCTTGAAGGCCAGCTTCAAAACTTCGTGCTGGCAGACGGCGTCCAGCAAAGATTTCTTGCTCCCGGCCAGGGCCGCTTCGGCGGCAAAGACCTCGGTGCGCGTGGCCAGGCCCAGGTCATATTTCAACCTGGTTACGCGCAGGTTTTCTTCGTCCACCGTCACCTTCTGCTGCAAACCGGCATAGTTTTCTTCCAGCTGCCGGATGCTGTAATAGAGGGAGCGCACCAGCAGGGCCATCTGGTCCCGCGCGCCGGCAGCATTTACCTCGGCAATCGGAATGCCCAGTTCGGTGGCCTTGTAAGTGTGCGCTTCCGCCGGGCCAAAACTGTATATGTCCAGCGCGATTTTGGCCAGGTCTATCTTGCGCTGCGCCAGCCAAACGTACGGGCTGGCGTCGACCGCCCGCGCCACCTCGGCCTCCAGGCTGTCCACGTGCAGCGGAGCGTACTCCGGCCTGTCGGTTAAGAGCGGCCTTTCGTCAGGGGAAAGACCAACCAGTTGATTAAACTTGTGGTAGGCGTCGTCCAGCGCCTTTTCCGCTGCCGCCAGCTGCGCCTGCGCTCCGGCGGCGGAAGCGTCCGCCTGGATCATTTGCGATTTGCTCAGCGTACCTGCGCGGTAACCGGCCACGGCGGCGCGGTGCTGCCAGTCGGTGCTGCGCAGTGCCTTTTCCGCCGCGTCCACGGCCGCGCAGGCCTGCAACACGCCGGTATAGGCCTGGTAGACCTTCATCACCACGCTGTCGCGGTCCGCCTCGTAAGTTTTTTTGGCCATCCGCCAGGCCAGGTCGGCATTCTGCAGCCTGGTAAAAGCCGCTTCGACCTCCGGCGTGGCCCGGCCGGTCGGCGTGTAGGTCACCGCCAGCCCGGCCGCGTCGCGGTCTTCTTTCGCCTGATCGATGGCCAGAAGGTCTGCTTTTAAAGTGGTGCTGTTGTCCATGGCCAGCGCAATTGCCTGCTCCAGGGTCAATTGCGGCACCTCCGGGGGTTCCTCCGCCCAAACCAGGGGAGGGAAGCCCAGAAATAAAATAAACCCCAGCAAAAAAGGCAAAAACCGGCGCAAAGGTCACCCTCCCTGTAAAAACCAACGGTTAAGAACTTTAATTATTTATAATAAAGCATAACCATTATTTTGTCAAGAATAAATTTCCGGAAAAGGAAAGGAGCCCGGGTTTTTTCACCAACCCGGGCTCTTCGGAAAGGGTTTTATTTTACAGCTCCATGGTGACGGTCTGGGCGGTTTCGTCCCAGTTTACCTTGGCGCCCAGGGCCTGCGCTACCCAGCGGAACGGCAGCATGGTGCGACCGGGATCGGCGATTTCGGGGGCCACATCCATATTAACGCTCACGCCGTTAATCACCATGACGTTGCTGCCGATGGTGAGCTGCACGACTTTGTCGCCCTTGATCAGGGTGACCTTGCCGTCCGAGTACAGGATATTTTCCGCCGTCACGCCGCAGGCCTGCGCGGCATACCGCACCGGGATAAAGGTCCGACCGTCCTTGATGTACGGCGCTACATCCATGGTCTGCTCGGTGTCCCCCACCTTAAACTTGGTGTCGTTGATGGTGAAGACCACCTTGCCAGGCGGCTTTTGCTCGTCGGGGGCGGGGGTGACGCAGGTGGCCACAACAACCGAAGCTGCATCCTTGTGACCGGGGAAGATCGTATCCTGGCCATCTTTATCGAGCGTTTCATCGATTGCCGTATTGGGTTTCGTATCCGTACCGCTGATCTTGATTGCCAACGGACCTTCCGGCAAGGTACGGTCCACCGTCACCTTGATGTTGCTTATTTTGATTGTAGAGGGTGTAGTACTGCTGCTCTTGATCTTAATGATGAGCAGACCTTCATGAGCGTCTGTTGTATCAACTTTGGTGCCGGTCGCATCAATCACCAGGTCACCACTTTCCACGCTGATTGAAGGCGTCCCGCTAAAAGTTACACCCGCAGGAGCTTTTAAAACCAGCAACCCATTATTAGTCGAACTGGAAGGAGTTGTACTGACCGCTAATCCATTACTATCAAACTCACTATATGTTCTTGTACTTTTAATAGCTTCCGCCAGTTGTTCGGTGATGGTTATGTCTCCCACCTGCTGGTCGGCCAACCCAATTTTAACATCAGGTTTGGCGGAGGCGGTCATTGTTACAGGTGCCTTTACTTTTGCCAGCGTCACACTGCCGGTAACCCCCTGGCTGCCCCCAACATTAACCTTAAGGTCGCCGCTGAAGTCCACTGCCGGAGTTACCTGCATGTTTTTAAGGACAATCTTAGCCGGGTCAGTTTGTCCAGAGGTGTCACCAGATATAGTACCTTTGATCATTTTAGCATCGCTGCCGACGACGACCCAACTAAAGCTGATATCCCCGTAGTCCTGTGAACAATCGGTATCGATGGTTGGAAATTGCGACCATTTCACATTATCGGGTAGGGTAAGCGTGATGGTCCGGCCGGCGATTAGACTGCCGGGAACGGCCTCGTCAATTTCCAGCTTGCCAATGTCCTGAGCTGCCTTGCCCGCGATGATTTCCGTAGTTGAATAATCCTTGACGGTTACGCCAAAATCCCCGTAGCGCGCCACTATTCCCTCAGAAGGACTGGCGCTCGTAGCGCCAGAAACGGTCAATTTTACATCACCCGTTTTGGCGGTGCTTTCATCAACTTCAACCGTCGCGTGGAGCTTGATATACGTAGCGCTCGTCGTTGCATAGCTGTTGTGGATAACAAGGTCGCGATTATCGTTTTCCCGTGATAATTGGAGGTGCGTAAGAAGTGCCTGGTCACCCCACATAAATTCTACGCTGTAATTACCCGCAACACTCGGGTCCTTCCACTTGAAGCCAGGTGGAAGCCTGAGTTTAAGGGCCTCGGTGCTCCCGCTGTCCAGCAAGGCGCCGTTAGTATCTTCATTAAGCAAGAGAACACCTATGCTGCCACCCGAGGAGGTAATTACAGGAATGTTTTCTACTCCCAGTTTCAACGAACTGGTACCCACCGTGGCGATAAGAATGGTCCCGCTGGAGAAGGTAGAACTGGAAGGCGCAGATGCCGTAAGATTGATATTTCCCGATACGCCGGAAGGCACCTTGATGCTCAACGGAATTACAATCAGGCTATCCTTGCTTGAGTCTCCATTACCAGCTTCAGCATACACTTTAAATTGCTTATCAGAAGTTTTCGTAACGGTTACAGTAGCACCATTGCTAATATCAAAGTAATTTGTCCCTTTAACCCCGGGGACGCTACCCCCAACTGAGACACTCGGGAAAATTACGTAACCCGTTGGTGAAGTAGGCAGATCAAAATAAACATACTTTCCCGTGGTGGCTATTGCTGTACCAGCATCGAACGTGATCGTGAGGTTACCTATAGACCCTGAATACCCTCCAGATACTTTTTGCACATTTGACATGCTGTACGTGACCGCCGCCCCCGCCGGCCCGACCATCGGCACCAGCAGGGTCGCCAGCAGGGCCAGGGTGGCTAAAATGGCAATCAGCTTCCTGGATTTCCGCATCCAGTTTGAACCTCCTCATAATTTAATTTTTTAAGGAACACTCGCTTCCAAAAAAACAACTTCCGCTTTTTACAACTTCCGCTTTTTGTGACTTGTTCACTTAACCTTAACTTAATGTTACTGTGGGCCGCCACCCCCCCTTTCTTTTACGTTGCGATTCCTGGTGCTTCTGGGCTGTATTCATTGCCGCAGCAAGGTCTTTCCGGGTGCCAGGGGCACCCTGCATAACCAGTTAGCCACCGAAGAAGGTATATTCTACATCGCCCTCCAGAAATCCTGCTCATCTGGACAGGCCTTCCTCGGTTACCTGATTAATTAGACATAGAAAAGAGGGGAAAAGTTCCCTTTTGGAGAAAAAATTTTTTGGCCGGGGGATTCAACGACAGGCCGGAAGCCTTCATCAGGGCAATGGCTCTTAAGCCATGGACAGGGGCATGAAGGCGGTGCTGTTCAAAGGTAGAGGACCAGGGATATATGGCGTATGCGTCAAGCCCCATAAAAAGACCTCCTTGCACCTTCATTTTTTCCGCCGCCATTGGCAGCCAGCGAAATAAAGAACCCGGGTTTGCGAAAGAACCCGGGTTCTTTATCTTTTGCGGAATTCCTTAGAGATACTCGTCCAGGTCGGCGACGGTGTTGAGCTCGAAGATGTGGTCCAGAATCAGCCCCAGGGTGTATTCGTCCGCGGTTTTGATTTTTTCTGCGTATTGAGCGGGCAGTTTTTTAAATTTCCGGTGGAGCAGCTTGAAAACGCTTTCCCGCAACGTTTCCTGCCTGCCTTTTTCCATACCCTTTTCCATGCCTTTTTCCATGCCTTTTTCCATGCCTTTTTCCATGCCTTTTTCGAAAATCCTGCGGTAACCGGCCGATTCCTCTAAATTAAGCATATTTTCCACCTCCCGGAAGACAGTCTCGATAATCTCCTCTTCAAAAAAGAGCCCGGCGAAGATTTCCGCCCGGAGGAGGGTTTTTCGCCTGTTTTCAAGGTCCAAAGGAGCCTGCGCAATATCGGCGGCGCATTCTTTCAAAAATTCCTCTTCGGCACGTTTCCTTCTTTTTCTGTCGGTAAGCGGTAACAGGGCATAGAGAGAATAGCAGGCGGAATTTTTAATCTCTTCGTGGGGAATATTCCCCAGATCAACTGCCCGAAAGCGGTATTCAAGATAGTTTTGAGAATTGAAACGATACGCCAGGCCGTCGTCCGTATTCAGCTCCCGGTCGCCGAAGTAAATGAGAAGCTGGTACACCGGCAGTTTATATTTGGAGTGCAACTCTGTGGCGTACCTCAGCATCCGGAAAGGGATTTCTTTATCGTTGGCGCTTTGGAACTCCAGGTGGACAGCAACAGGCCCCGTTTCTGTCCGGCATTCGAGGATGAGGTCGCTTCTTTTTACCTCCAGCTTTGGAAATTCAACGTTCAAATACCTGAGCACATTTGCTCTTAAACGGCCAAAAAAACTGATCAGTTCTTCTTCACTGCCGGTAAAAAGTTCTTTGATGGTTAAGTCGTATTTATCGGCGGGCAGGTCCCCGGCCATTGGCATCACCAGCTTGATCTTAGCAGAATTGGTGCGGAAAAGCAAGGGGAATGGAAACAAGGGTTTTTTGAAGATGAGATTAATGTTTTGCCGGCGGCTAATGATTCAGAGGGTAATGATAAGTGATGGGCCGCGCCGCCCACGAAATAAAGTTTGCGAAAGAATCCGGGTTCTTTATCTTTTGCGGGATTTTAATTTTTTCTGGGCGGCTGCGGGAATAAAATTTTTGTGGCTGCTTGATCTGGTCTCTTCGAAAAGTTATAATGTACTTGCAAAATGAACAGATGAGGTGACTACATTGCAGGTACAAAATATAAACATTGCCGAAGCCAAAAAAAACTTAACCAAACTGGTTGCCGGAGTGTTGCGGGAGGAACGGGGATTTGTGATCACCAAACGGGGCAAGCCGGCAGCCTTGATCATCCCCTATCACTATTACGAAGAGATTTGCCGGAACAGCGCACTGCGCAAAATTCTGGCCATCCGGCAACAGTTTGCCGGGGGAATTACCGCCGAAGAAGCCTACCGGCAGTCCAGGGAGGAATTGGAAAACAGTGCGGCAAATGGTAATTGACGCCAGCGTAGCGGTAAAATGGTTTCTCCCGGCGGAAGAGGGCGAGAAACAGGCTTTCGCTATTTTAGAGGAATATGCCGGCGG
>DAISHP010000110.1:0-6192 GCA_036822475.1 Bacillota bacterium | reverse complement strand
GGAGGTATACATCAGCAGCATCGGTTCTTCGCGCTCCACCCATACCACGGCCTGGTTTTCGTCTCCCCGGGCGAGGACGGTGGGCCAGTCCAGGTCTGTGCTATGATTGGCGGCTTCCGTTACGATTACCTGCCTCAGGGAGAGGAGTTCTTCCCTCTTTATTCTTTGCTGCAGAAAAGGGGTGGTGATGATGACGGCTGGTTCGCTGTCCCGCAAAATGTCGTTGACGGCGCTGCTCATGTAGCCCTCAAAAAGAGGAATAGCCACGGCGCCGATTTTAACCACGGCCAGAAAACTGACGTAAAATTCCGGACTGCGGGGCAGAAAAAGAGCAACCCGGTCGCCTTTCTGAATTCCCATATTTTTCAATGCATTTCCAAAACAATTTGAAAGCTTAAATAAGTCATTATAGGTATAAACTTCCCTTCGGATGAAATCATCGTAGATCAGCGCCACTCTTTCTCCTTTTCCGGAGAGTACGTGCCGGTCAACGCAGGAGTAGACAATGTTGATCTTGCCGGTGCCTTCCCAGCCAAGCTCTTTTTCCGCCTCTTCCCAGCGAAAGCAGGCGTACGCCTGTTCGTAATCTTCCAGGTTCGGCTTTTTTTTGGTGACGTTTTCTTTTGGCCTTCCCCGCATTGGGCTCTCTCCTTTCCCAAAATTTTATGAACTTAAAGAATTGCTGCTTAACGGACTTTCTTCCGGACGATCTTCAGGCCCTCGCGGACGGTAACCCAATCGTTCGGAAATGGACGCGCAGGCTTCTTTGAGCACGGTGACCAGCCTGCCGATTCTTTCCAGAGTAAGCCGGGAGGTCGGACCAGAAATGCTCAAGGCGGCAATTGCCTTGCCGGAGTGATCGAAGATGGGTGCCGCGATGCTGCGCATCCCTTCCACCAGTTCCTCGGCGTTAATGGCGTAGCCCTGCAGACGCACTTTTTCCAGGTGGGACAGCATGTATTCGAGATCGGTAATGGTGTTTACGGTATGCTGGGGCATGCCCTGCGTCTCCAGAATGTAAATCGCCTCTTCCCGCGGGAGGTAGGCCAACAAAACCTTCCCTTCCGCTGTGCAGTGGACCTGCGCGCGGAGGCCCAGGTTGACCGTGACCACTTCCGGCGAACGGTCCCTTTCGACGACCACGATTTCTCCGCCGTCCAAAACGGCCAGCTGGGCTGTTTCCCGCGATATTTCCACCAGTTCGCGCAGGTAAGGGGCGGCTTCTTTGCGGAAATCCAGACTTTCTAAAATTTCCAGACCAAGGAGCAGCACCTTTCGTCCAAGCTTATAGCGCTCGGTTAAGGGGTCCTGTTCGGCATAACCAAAAGAACTTAAGGTGGCTAAAAGCCGGTGGACGGTGCTTTTATGCAGCCGGAGTGTCTGGCTGAGTTCAGTCACGCCCAGACCCTGGGGTTTTCGGGCCAGGCTTTCCAGGATGGCCAGCGCCCGTTCGATCGAATGTACTGTATAATCCGGCCCCTTTTCGGGCAAATCCTTTCACCCCCCAACGGCCAGGGAATTTCCTATAATTAAAGTAATTTTATCAAACAGGGATTAATTTTTAAAGATATTATTACTCTTCAGGCAATTAATCAAAATTTTCAGCGCAAAATTATCTGCCTGGTTCCTCAGCAGACAGGGCTTACAGCGATTTTTCGGGCGTCCGCACTGCTCATCCATCATCGTACTTGACGTTTGGCCCGGTGGTGTGTATAATTGAGGCGTGGTATTTTCCGGCAAGCAGAAGCCATCCGCTTCTCACCTTATGGCGCCGCCAGGCTGCTGATAAGGTTATCCAGGAGTAAAGCAGGCAGGAAAGCTTAACGGGTATTGGCGGGTGGAGAGCGCCCGCTTTTATTATTGGCAAATGTTGGAGGTGATATGGTATTACCAAAGATTTACGGGTAAACGAAGAAATCAGGGTCAGGGAAGTGAGGGTTGTTGACGCCGAAGGGAACCAGCTGGGAATTATGCCCATTGCCGCCGCCCTGCGTCTGGCCGAGGAAAAAGAGCTGGACCTGGTGGAGGTTGCTCCCCAGGCCAAACCGCCGGTTTGCCGTCTGATGGATTACGGCAAGTATAAGTATGAGCAGAGCAAGCGGGAAAAGGAAGCCAGAAAGAAACAGCGGATGATTAACATCAAAGAGGTAAAACTAAGGCTGAATATCGAGGATCACGACTTTTTGGTGAAGGCCAGGTCGGCCGAGCGTTTTTTAAGAGACGGTGATAAGGTGAAGGCGACCATTATGTTTCGCGGCCGGGAGATCGTCCATCCACAACTCGGCCAGATGTTATTAAATCGCCTGGCCGAGCACGTGAAAGAGATTTCGACCATTGAGCGGCAGCCCAGGCTGGAGGGGAAAAATATGGTGATGGTTCTTGCCCCCAGGCAGGAAATCAGACAGGAGTTAAGGCAGGAGCAGTAAGAGGCGCAGAGGAACAAAGGCACAAAGGCGCAGAGGAACAGAGGAACAGGGGGACAAAGGGACTAAGGGGGCAAAGGAAAAGGAGCACGAAGGAATGAGGCACCATCTTAATTTGACGACCGGCGACTGTTGAGGAGGTTATTGTTGATGCCGAAAATCAAAACCCACCGCGGCGCTGCCAAGCGTTTTAAGAAAACGGCGACGAAAAAAATTAAAGCTTCCCATGCTTTTCACAGCCACCTGCTGGGGAAAAAAACAGCCCGGCGGAAACGCCGGCTCCGCCAGGGAGCGGTCTTAAACCCGGCTGATGCAAAAAGAGTCAAACGCTTGCTGCCATATTAATCATTAAACGTTGTTCTGATCCACAATTCCTCCTTTTCCATCCCTGTCTTTACTAGAGAGAGGAGATTAACATGCCACGAGTCAAATGTAATGTTGTATCGCGAAAAAGACACAAAAAAGTGCTCAAACTGGCAAGAGGGTACTACGGCGCCAAGAGCAAACTTTACCGGGTAGCCAGGCAGCAGGTAATGAAATCCCTGGTTTACGCTTACCGGGACCGCAAGGCCAGAAAAAGGGATTTCCGGAAGCTCTGGATTGCCCGGATCAACGCGGCCGCGCGCTTGAACGGGATTACCTACAGCCGCTTGATGAACGGCCTGCGGAAGGCCGGGGTGGAGATCAACCGGAAAATGCTTGCTGAGCTGGCGGTAAAGGATGCGCAGGCGTTTGAAAAACTGGTGGAGGTTGCCAGGTCCAGGCTTTGAGCAGGAAGGTACAGAGGCAAAAAAGTACAAAGGCCCAAAGGAAGCAAGGCACAGGGGCGCAAAGGGACAAGATAAAAAGGACGACCGACGACTGTTTTGAGGCTGGTTGCTGGTGGCTGAACTTGCGGAAAGAGGGAAAAGAACACTTTTGCTGGTCTGGGAACGCAGGCTTTTTTCCTGGTCGTTTAGCCCGCCCAAGATTCTCGTGGCCGGGTTTGCCGCGGTAATTTTAGCCGGCGCGGGGCTGCTTTGTCTGCCTTTTGCCTCTGCTTCCGGCCAGGCCGGCGATTTTTTAACGGCTCTTTTTACCGCTACCTCCGCCGTTTGCGTAACCGGCCTGGTGGTGGTCGATACCGGTACCCACTGGTCCTTTTGGGGCCAGCTGATTATTTTAATTTTAATCCAGATCGGCGGCCTGGGGTTCATGACCATGGCCACTTTGTTTTTTCTGCTCATGGGCAAGCGAATTGGCTTGAAAGAGCGGATGTTGATCCGGGAGTCGCTGAACCAGATCGACGTTGCCGGGGTGGTCAGGCTGGTCAGAGCCGTCTTGATTTTTACCTTCGCCACGGAAGGAATTTTTGCCTTCATCCTCTCCTGGCGCTGGTTTTTCGATGTCGGCTGGCCGCGCTGTCTCTGGTTTGGTTTGTTTCACAGTGTTTCGGCTTTCAACAACGCCGGTTTTGATCTTTTCGGAGATTTCCGGAGCCTCACCGCCTACGCCGGTGACCCGGTGGTAGTTCTTTCGATCACCACTTTAATTATCCTCGGCGGAATCGGCTTTTCGGTCGTCATGAACGTATCCAGGCGGCGGGAGAAAAGGCTTTCTTTACATTCCCGGCTGGCCCTGACGGTAACGGCGCTATTAATTGGCAGCGGATTTTTCCTTTTTTTGCTTTTGGAATGGTCGAACGTCCTGCGCACCCTTCCCCTTTCCGGCAAGTTGCTGGCCGCCTATTTTCAATCGGTAACCCCGCGCACGGCCGGCTACAACACCGTCGACATCGCCGGTTTGCGTTCGGCCACCCAGTTTTTGCTCATTATCTTGATGTTTATCGGTGCTTCCCCTGGTTCGACGGGCGGCGGAATTAAAACGACTACCTTCGGCCTGCTGCTCGTTGCCGCCTGGTCGCTGGCCAGGGGCAGGGAAGAGCCGGAGGTAATGCGCCGGCGCATTTTACCCGAACAGGTCTATAAAGCGCTGGCGGTAACCCTGCTGGCCATGAGCCTGGTTACGACCGTCACGCTGGTTTTGAGTATTACCGAAAAAGCTGATTTTCTTTCTATCTTGTTTGAAACTGTTTCCGCCTTCGGAACGGTGGGTTTGAGCATGGGCCTGACTCCGCACCTTACTTCTTTAGGGCGGATGCTGATCATCCTGACCATGTTTGCCGGGCGCCTGGGGCCGCTGACTTTAGTTTTTGCCCTGGCGCAGCGAAGAAGAAAAACTTTTGTCCGGTACCCGGAGGAAAAAGTATTAATCGGGTAGGGAACGGGTTATGCTGCAATTTGCCGTTATCGGCCTGGGCCGGTTTGGCTCAAGTATCGCCAGGACGCTTTCCCGGATGGGTTACGAAGTGCTGGCGGTAGATACGGACGCCGACAAAGTAAACGATATCACTGACGAAGTTACCTACGCGGTCCAGGTTGACGCCATGGAGGAGAAAGCCTTAAAGTCGCTGGGCCTGCGCAATTTCGACGTGGTTGTGGTGGCCATCGGCCAGGAGATCAAAGCCAGCATTCTCGTCACGGTGATGCTCAAGGAGATGGGCGTGCGCAAAATAGTGGCCAAGGCCAACGATGAGCTGCACGGCAAGGTGCTGCAAAAGGTAGGCGCCGATGTGGTTATTTTTCCCGAAAGGGATATGGGTGTACGGGTAGCCCACGCCCTGGTTTCCCGGAACATCATTGATCAAATTCACCTCTCGCCGGACTACAGCATCGTGGAAGTAGTGGTCCCGGCCAGGTTTATCGGCAAAAGCCTCGGGGAGTCGGCGCTCCGCCAGAAATACGGAGTGACCGTTCTGGCCATCCGGCGCGGGGAGGATATTATTATTTCCCCGGGCGCCAGGCAGGTCCTTCAAGAAGGCGACGTGCTGGTGGCTATCGGCCGGGACGACAGGCTCAAGCAGCTTGGTGAGTGATTTTGATGCCGGTCGCCAGCCTTCAAAACCCCCGGATCAAATATATCCGCAAACTGGCCCACCGGAAATTCCGGGATAAAGAACAAAAATTTCTCGTCGAAGGCAGCCTGATGGTAGCCGAGGCGCTCCGTGTCAGCTGGCCTTTAGAGCTGCTGGTTTACACCGGGGAATGGGGTGCCGGGGCGGCCGGCCAGACAATTTTAAGGCTGGCCGGGGAAGCAAACCTGAAATGTCTGGCGGTCGAGAAAAAAGTTTTTGACGCTCTTGCTTCCACTGATACTCCCCAGGGAGTGCTGGCGGTGGCCCGCCAAAGAGAGGAGAACCTGACCGGTTTGCTTGGAAGGAAACCCTCGTTGTTGCTGCTGGCAGACGCAGTCCAGGATCCGGGAAACTTCGGCACCATGATCCGCAGCGCCGACGCCGCCGGTGCGGAAGGCGTGCTTTTCACCGGTGGAACCGTCGATCTGTACAACCCCAAGACCCTCCGGGCCACCATGGGCTCCGTGTTCCATCTGCCGGTGCTGCCTGTTTCCGGGGGGGAGGAGCTGCTGGAGCAACTCTCCCGGGCCGGCCTGCAGCTGGTTGCCGGCGACCCGGGAGCAAAAGAAATCCTGTCCGGCTGTGATTTAACCCGTCCGACAGTGCTGGCCGTCGGCAATGAAGCCAGAGGATGTTCGGAAAAAATACTGCAAAAGGCGGACCGGGTCGTGCGCATCCCCATGCCGGGGCGCGCCGAATCTTTAAATGCCGCCATGGCGGCGGCAATTATGCTGTATGAAGCCGTTCGCCAGCGATCTTGATGTAGCTGTAAAATAATTGTGGGTGGTCACCAGTAATCTCCAGGGAGAAAAAGAA
>DAISHP010000109.1:0-6198 GCA_036822475.1 Bacillota bacterium | reverse complement strand
ATGGCCACCCGGCCGCCCAGGCCGAAGGCCACCAGAAGAGAGCTGTACGTCTTCCCGCTCCCCGCTGGCCCGGCGATGGCCAGGCGGAGCTTAGCTTTTTTGCGCTCGGCTTTTTTGAACTGAACCATTCTGAAAACCCCTTTCGTTTAAAATTTTTTCGTGGAGAACCAGCCTGCTTCTGATCTCGGGCGGGAAACTGTCCCGGTAGGCGATCACCTCCTCCCTGTCATAGCTCATTTTCCTCACCAGAACCCTGCGCCGATGATCTCGAGGACTTCGTAAATTTTTTTACTCATCGAATCCCTCCCTGTAGCCGCAGAAACCGCACCGGACGCGGTCCGGCGAAATTTCGTTCTGCTTTGAATTCGCGCTCGCACGGGGCGCCGCACCGCGGGTACTGGCCTTCGCCCAGCTCCCACTCGCGCACGTTCCCGTCCAGATCGCGCTCGAAAACCGCCGGCATTCAGATCACCTCCCCCCGTTCGCCGTTTTTGTCCGGGTGTTCGCTATTTGTGTAATCGCCGGACAAAAAAATATCGTCCATCGAGAGCCCCAAAGCGCGGCAGATCTTGGCGATGGTTTCCGCCGTCCCCACCGCGCGGCCCCTCTCGATGTCCGATATGTACTGCAGAGTCAGGCCCGTCCGCTCAGACACGTTCTGCAGCGTGAGGCCTAAAGATTTCCTTTTCTCCCGGACGGCGCGACCGAAACTGCTCATCAACGCGGACCTCCTCTGTTCGTTTCTATTTTCAATTGTACACCTATAGCGAACGATTAACAAATTTCCTGAATAAGTCCTGCACTTAATTATTTCGTCAAATCGCCGAAACGCTCCCTCTAACTCCTTCTGTCAACCATATACGAAATTTTACTAAAATAATTGGCAACACTATAATTTAAGACAAGATCGGAGGAGTGAAAAAATGATCGGCGAAAACATCCGGCGGCTCAGGGAGGAAGCGGGGCTCACCCAGCGCGAGCTCGCCAAAAAGGCGGGGGTCTCCCACTCTTACATTTCGGAGGTCGAAAGAGGGAGCACCGTCCCGAGCGTGCGGCTCATCGAAAAGATCGCGAAGGCCCTCGGCGTGCGGCCGACGGCCATCATCGATAAAAAAGAAGCGGAGTGGGAGGTGGTAAACGTCCCCATCCTGGGCTCCGTCCCCGCCGGCGGCCCGGACCTGGAAGAGGAGCAGATCGTCGGTTACATGCCCTTCCCGAAGATTTTCATCGAGGGGCAGGTCTTCTGCCTCAAGATCAACGGGGACAGCATGCAGGACGTGGGGATCGAGGACGGCGACTACATCCTGGTGAAGGCGCAGAAGGAGGCCGCCAACGGGCAGACGATCATCGCCCGGATCGGAAACGAGGTGACGTGCAAGCGGTATTACCAGATCGACGGGAAGGTCCGGCTCGAGCCGGCCAACGCGAAGTACCGGGCGCTCACGCCCGGGGAACTGGAGATCATCGGGGTCGTGAAGAAGGTCATCAAAGACGTGAAATGAAAAAAGCGCCGCTTTCCTTCCCCGAAAGCGGCGCGCAAGAATGCGGCAAACCTTCCGCGTAAGACTACCTCACAAAACGCCTTAAAACCAAACCTGGTGCGGCAGAAGGGACTTGAACCCCCACGGGCCTGCGCCCACAAGAACCTGAATCTTGCGCGTCTGCCAATTCCGCCACTGCCGCAAGAAACTTTTCGTTAAACATTTCTCCGCTGGACTGACTTTTTGCCGGGACTGATCCCCGGCTGTTTCTCTGGTCCGGCTCCTTTTATAAGTATAAAAGATCACGGTCAAAAAGTCAATATCCGGGGTGGGCGGCGGGAACATTTTTCCCATCTTCAACGTCAATTAAGAAAACGGTCCTGGCCGGGCAGGAAAAAATTAAGGAAAGGAGTATGCATGCCCATGCAGAAGAGGAAAAAGTTGTTCCTGACCGCTGCGGCGGTGGTCGCCCTGTGCATTTTTGCCACCGGGTTTTTTGTCCTGTCGCCGCCGGCCCCAAAGGTAACTGCCGGGGAACTGAAGACCTTCTCCTCGGAGGAGGAACTGGCGCGGTATATCCAGACTTATATGGAGCTGTCCAGGCAGTTCGATTATTTCTTCGGCGGCGCCCCGAGGACGGCCGCCCCGGGGATAACGGAAACACCTCTGCGAATGACCCAAAAAATGGCTGAAGACACGGTTCAGGGAACCGGCGCCGCCCAGCCGGAAGCGGCGCCTACAGCCAAATCCGCCCAACCGGCGGCGGGCAGCCCTCCGGCGGATTACTCCTCCACCAACGTCCAGGTGGAAGGCGTAGATGAAGGAGACATCGTGAAAAGCGACGGACAGTACCTCTACGTTCTCTCCGGCAACAAAGCGGCCATTGTCGAAGCCTACCCGGCCGAAAAAGCCCGGCTCGTTTCGGAAATCGCCTACGCGGGAAGTCCCCGGGAAGCCTTCATCAACAAAAACAAGCTCGTCGTCTTCGGCGCCCAGCCGGGCTACGGGGAAACCTTCATCCGGGTCTACGACACCGCCGACAAGGAAAAGCCCGTGCTCAAAAGGGACATTTCCTGCCGGGGAAATTACGTCACCTCCCGGATGATCGGGGATTATGTCTACGTGATCATCAACGCGCCGGTGATCGTAAGGACAAACGGCCCCCAGCAAAAGCAAAAGGCCGAAAACCAAACTGCCCCCGGACAAAAGGCCGAACAAAAGATTGAACTCCCCCAACTTACCGTCGACGGCCGGACCCAAACCGTTTTGCCCGCCGAGATCCATTACTTCGACTATCCCGACCGCAGCTATTGCTATACAATGATCCTGTCCTTCAACACGCAAAACGATGAAGTGAAAAGCAAGACATTCTTAACCGGCATTTCCCAAAACGTTTACGCCTCCGCGCAGAATATATACCTGACCGGGGTTAAGGCGCCGGACTTCCGCTCCCTGGCCGCCGGCCTGCTCGCGGAACTGGCCGGGCTGGTGCCGCCGGAAATCAGGGAAAAGTTCGTCCGGCTGCAGAACTCGGGCCAGGACCCCGCCCAACTGGTTCAGGAGGCGGTCAACATCTGCGAAGATTACCTTTCCACGCTGGACGAACGGGAATCGGCCGCCCTGGCGGAAAAAATCCTGGCCGCCCGGGAAAAATGGCAAATGGAGATCGCCCGGCAAAGGGACCGGACGGTTATCCATAAACTGGCCGCGGCGAACGGCGAGGTCACCTACCGGTGCAGCGGCGACGTTCCCGGCCAGGTGCTCAACCAGTTTTCCATGGACGAATACAAGGGAATGTTCAGGATTGCCACCACTTCCCAGGGCCCCCTTTGGAACTGGCAGCCCAACACTCGCAACAACATCTACGTTTTAGACGAAGGCCTGCAGATCATCGGCCGGCTCCAGGGACTGGCGCCTGCGGAGCGAATTTACGCGGCCCGGTTTATGGGCGAGCGGGCCTACCTGGTCACCTTCCGGCGTATCGACCCGCTGTTTGTCATTGACTTAAAAGAACCGAGCCAGCCGAAAGTCCTGGGCGAACTGAAAATTCCCGGCTACTCCGACTACCTGCATCCGTACGACGAAAATTACCTGATCGGCATCGGCAAGGAAGTGCCCGGGGAGATCGTGCCCCTGTCCGCCCCCGCAGACAGCGGTGCACAGGTCCAGATTTGGCCGCCGCCCCGGGAAACGGGAATCAAAATCGCTCTCTTGGACGTTCGTGACCCGGCCCGGCCCAAAGAAGCGGCCAAATACGTAATCCCCGGCGAAAACGCCGATTCCCCGGCCCTGCGGGACCACAAGGCCGTTCTCTTTAGCCGGGAAAAGCACCTGCTGGCCATCCCGGTTTCCTTTGCACCGGTTTACCGGATCATGAGCCGGCCGGAAATTGCCCGGCCGCAGCCCGGAGCCGCGGCGCCGGAAGCCATCGCGCCCCCGCCCCGCCGCCCCCGCTCCGATTTCTGGCACGGCGTTTACGTTTTCGACCTTTCCCCGGAAAACGGCCTGCGGCTAAAAGGCAAAATCACCCTTTCGGAAGCCGGCTCCGTCCAGGAAAAGACCACCGGCCCGGCAAAAAGGTCCCTGTACATTAACGAAGTCCTGTACACCGTCTCCGACCGGCTGATCAAAATGAACGACCTGGGCACCCTGAAAGAAATCAACGAGGTCTGGCTGGACTAAATTAGTTGGAATTCCCATCGTTAATGGGGCGTCTTCCCCGGAATTTCGCGGGGAATTTTTTTCTGTCCGGGCAAAGAAACCGCCAACCCGGCCAACCCGATGACCACGGCGAAAAACATCGCCCCCCGGTAGCCCCACGCCTGGGCAATGGCTCCGCCGATAAACGGGCCCAGGGCGTTGCACAGGTTCAGCGTGGATTGAAATATCCCGCTGGCCGTTCCCCTTTCCTCCCCACTGCTCAGGACAATCAACAGCGCCCCTACGTAAAGGCAGGACCACGCCACGCCCAGGACGACCTGCACAATCAGCAGCTGCCGGTAATCGGTAGCCAGGGCGTAAGCCAAAAACACCAGAATGGAAACCACCTGGCCGAAAGCAAATACTTTTCTGGCGTCAAACCTTTCAATCTGCCGCATGACGACAAACTGCACGGCGAAATTGGCGCTCCACAATACCCCTACCCAGAATTTATCGGCCCCCAGCCAGACCAGGTAGAGGGGCAAAATGACCCAAACCGCCTGGGCCCCCAGGTGCCGCAAAAAAATGGCCAGGTAAACCTGCCGGTTCCGGCGAATCACCGCCAGCAGGTGGGGAACAACCCGCCGTCCCTTTTGACCGGGAGTTTCTTGCAGCAAAAAAGAAAGCAGGAAAGCAACCAGGCACAAGGCAAAACTGGTCGCAAAGAGGATCGTGTATTCTCGCATCAAACCGGCGGCAAGGGAAGCAAAAATCCACCCGAGGGACCCGTAAGAGCTGAACTTGCCCATCTGGCCGGTTGCTTCAAATACATAGGCCAGCAAAGCGGCCGTAACCACCCCTAAGGTAAAACCCACCAGGGACCGGCTGAGGACCAGAACAACCAGATTGTGGGCTAAAACCTGAGAAAGAAAGGCCAGACTGGCAATCAACAGGCCCCCCCGGACAAATCCCAGCCGCCCGAAGGAATCCGACTTCCAGCCAAAAAACAGGGAGGAAAGCAAAAAGGCCGTCCCGTAGGCAGAAACTACCAGGCCAATCTCAAAATCGGATGCCCCCAACTCGGCCCCGTAAAGAGGGATAAAAATCAGGGACAACTGGGTGGCAAAATTAAGCAAAAAATTAATCAGGTTAGTCAACAGTTCCCGGCCGGCCCCGGAAGCGGCGGATTCTGCATCTTCCTTCAAAGTCACGCGCCTTCTTTTTTGGTGCTTTTCAAATGTTATCACAAAGGAAGGCGAACGACAAAGAGGAAAATACGCGAACAATTAAGGCGCAGATCTTTCTAAAGGACGGCTTACCGGAACGATCATGAGAATTCGCCCGTTTTTGCTATCGGCAGGCTTTTTTCTAACCCTCGTCATATATTTCTGGCCCCTCCCCGATCCTCCAACCACTTCCCCCGGAGGTCATGGAAATCAATAAAGCCGGAGGAAAACAAAATAGCGACGGCATTTTTATGTCGAAAAAAGCCCTGGAGAAATCCCCTTTGTGGATGAAAAACCTGTGGATAATGTGGATAAGTCTGTTGATAACCCGTCAAAACTGGTTTCCGTGGTGTGGGTAAAAGACTTTTATGTATTTTTTTGTCAAAAGCAGTATATTTCTGGTAGGGAATTTGTCGTTTCTCCGTGAAATCAGGGATTGAGAATTGGGGTTGGCGGTAATTATCCGGGAACCGATCCAGAAACTTTTCCGGAAAATGATCCGGCAACGGCCAGTGTGGCCACGTAAACCTTTTTGACACCCGCGTTTTTGAGCACCCGGGCACATTCGCCGGCCGTGAAACCGGTTGTAAAAACGTCGTCAACCAGGATCACAGAGCGTCCGGCGGGCACCCCCGGCCGGTTTTTCGACAAGACAAAGGCGCCGCTTAAATTGGCCTGCCGCTGCGCGCGGGAAAGCCCCGTCTGGGGAGGGGTTTCCAGGATCTTTTGCAGAACCGGCAGCACGGGCAGGCCGGTCAAAGCCGCGGCCTGCCGCGCCAGGAGTTCTGCCTGGTTAAATCCCCTTTCCGCCAGGCGCCGGCGAGCCAGCGGGACGGGAACCAGGCCGGCTG
>DAISHP010000108.1:0-6294 GCA_036822475.1 Bacillota bacterium | reverse complement strand
TCCGGCAGATTATTTGGATTCTCATTTATGTGGAGATGTACTTAGTGCTTTTTCCTATCGTGCCTCTGTGCCTTAGTGCCTCTTTATCTTTGTGCCTCTGTGCCTATCCCTCATCTTCAACCTTACTGCATGATCGTGGGCAGCCGGGCGTAAAGCCGGGTGGTAAAGTTCAGCATAGTTTTGATTAACCAGGGGGCAAGCACCGCCAGGGTCACGAAAACGGCGATAATTTTGGGCACAAAGGTCAGGGACTGCTCCTGCACCTGGGTGGTCGCCTGCAAAACGCTGATCACCAGGCCGACAAGCAGGGACACCCCCAGGACGGGCAGGGCAAGAAGAAGCACGTGCCAGATCGCGTCCCGGACAATTTGAATGATTTGCGTGTCGTTAATGGCAGCCACCTTCCTTTTTTACGTTTTTTATCGCTCCCGTTCTTAAGGCTTCCGCTTTGCTCCCGTTCCCTGGTTTCCCGTTCCCTGCTCCCCTGTTCACCGGCACTTCATTTCTTGCCCGGTAAATCAGCCTCCTTTCTCACCGAAACCAGATCAGTCTAAGCCATATCTTCTAATGAAAGCTTTCCACCAGCGATTTGACCACCAGGTACCAGCCGTCGACCATGACAAAGAGCAAGATCTTAAAGGGCAGCGAGATCATCACCGGCGGCAGCATGAACATCCCCATGGACATCAGCGCGCTGGCCACCACCATATCGATGATTAAAAACGGTACGTACAATAAAAACCCCATCTGGAAAGCTGTTTTCAGCTCACTGATCACGTAAGCCGGCACCACCGCGGTAAAAGGCACGTCGTCCGGGTTGCGCGGTCTGGGCGCCCCGGAAAGCTCCACAAAAAGGGCCAGATCCTTTTCCCTGGTCTGCTTGAACATAAAATCGCGCAGGGGCCGGGAAGCAGCCTCCCAGGCCTGCTCCTGGGTTAACTGATTATTTAAATAAGGCTGCAGGGCCTGTTCATTGATCTGGCGGAAAACCGGCGACATGATGAAAAACGTCAAAAACAGGGCCAGGCCGATTAAAACCTGGTTGGGTGGCGTTTGCTGGATTCCCAGGGCGCTGCGCAAAATGGATAAAACGATAATGATCCGGGTAAAGCTGGTGACCATCACCAAAAAGGCCGGCGCCAGGGCCAGAATGGTGAGGAGCACCAAAAGTTTGACGGTATCCACTACCTGTGCCGGGTTGTCCGTAGGAGTAATGCGTAAATCAATCCCCGGCAGCGGCTGCGCCCAGGTTATCCCGGCCGGCCAAAGGAAAAGCGCGGCGGTGAGGCACCCGCTTGAAACCAGGATTATTTTTTTCCAGCGCCGGCCGAAGAAAACTTTGTTTCGCACTTTCACCTGGAGCCTCTTTACTTTTTTTGTTTAAAGAAATTTATTTTCTCCTGGAGGAATTTCTGAAAAAGTGCAGAGGATCCGGACAGGCCGGATCTTTCCCGGAAAATTTCCATCGGCCGGACCTCTGCCGGCAATTCTTCCGGCAGTTGCGCAAATTCTTTCAGCAGGGTGAGCTTGCCGTCGTGAAAACCAATTAACAAATATTCCCGGCCCACCTGCACCAGGGCGATCCCCGCCCGGGGCCCGAACGGCAGTTGTTCGACCACCCGCATGTACCGGCGCGCGCCAGGCCACCCGTAGCGCCGGCCCAGCCCGTATTTAACGGTGAAATAGGCCAGGGCGGCCACCACCGGCAGAAAGACCATCAGCTGTACAACTGCCCAGAGCATTTCCCGGTCCATTTCCGGCCTCCTACGTCTTTTCCGCTTCGTAAATGCTGTCGATCCGGACCCCGTAGTTATTGCCGATCACAATGACTTCCCCCCGGGCAAAGGGCTGGTGGTTGACCAGCACGTCCGCCGATTCCCCGGCCGCCTTCTCCAGCTCAATCACCGACCCTTCCTGGAGACCGAGAATATCTTTGATCTTCAGCGTGGCCTGGCCGAGCTGCGCTTCCACCAGCACCGCTATTTCCGCCAGGTAGTCAAAGCCAATTTTTAATCGCTCCCGGCCCGGCGGGGGAACCAGTTCGGGAAACTGCACCTTTTTCACTTCTGCTTTTTTAACTTCCAGACGGCTCAAAAACTCGCGAATTTCGTCTTCGGTCATCTCCGGAAAACTCCTGTCCTGCCTTTCTTTCGCCGCCAGTTACATTAAAGCGGCCCGGGGGCACCCCGGCTCTTTTGTTCCCCATCCGTTTCGTTCCCCATCCGGCCGCCGGTTACTCCGGAACGGCATTCTTTAAACCGGCTTGCCCGCCGCTACCGGGGTGCCGTTGCCAAAACCAGTTTGCCCGTTACTGGACGAGAAAATCGGTAAAATAAACCTGGCTTACTTTTCCGTGGTGAAGCTCTTCGTTAATGGCACTGAGGATTTCTTCCTTGACTTTCTCCTGGTTCTTGACGGGTAAGATCTCCTCGGCCTTTTTGCTGCGGAAAATATTGAGCACCTTTTCGGTAAGGGCCGGCTGCCTGGCTTTAATTTCTTCCGCCAGTTTCTTTTCACCAGGATATTCCAGCACAACCCGCACTCTTAAATAGCGGCCGGATTCACCGTTGGCCAGGTTAACCACCTTGTCCCCCAGATCCAGGGTTTCCACCCGCTCCGGGCGGGGGGAAGCGGCCTGCACCGCCGCGGAAGGACCAAAAAAGCGCAGGGCGCCGAAAGCCAGCCCGCCCCCCAGGACAACCGCCAGGAGCAAAAACATCAGCAGGCGCATTTTGCCCCCGGCTTTTTGCGGCTTCTCCTTATTCTGGTCTGGTTTTTTATTAATTGCAGGCATTTTTTCACCCTACCGTTTGAAAAGTGGGAAGTGAGATGTTGGAAGTGAGATTAATTTGTTTAAATTAACCTTTATACTCCCCATGTTCTACACTTCCAAATTCCAAATTAGACCTCCATACCGCTTTTAGCGGCACCAACAAAGGATGAAAATTTATTTTCAGGGTTGTTAATCCGGACAAATATTGATTTAGCAATTTGAGCATTTTGGTTTATTTTGCGGAGCGGCACCGGTCAACAGCAGCCAATACTGTTTCGGAATTCCTAATAAGTCAGGTTCCGAAAAGACGGGTGCCGCCCGCAAAAAGGAGCGACGGCTTACTACCGCTTCAGGTTGATGAGTTCCTCGAGCATGGTGTCGGAAACCGTGATGATCCGCGCATTGGCCTGGTAGCCCCGCTGGGTGGTGATCATATTGGTGAACTCGTCAGTTAAATCTACGTTGGACATCTCCAGGTAGCCGGAGTCGATTTCGCTGGACATTGCAGTATTATCCAGCCGAGTCGCTGATCCACTTGCCCCGGTTACATCAAAATAGTTTTGACCGATTTTTTTAAGACCTTCTTGATTGGCAAATGCATAAAGGGCAACATAGGCATTCGCAACTGTATCTGTGCCAATCTTAATGTCTAATTGATTTCCCGCGGTATCATATGCAGTTATTTTACCATCTTTCCCTATGTTAATTGAGCCAACCACAGCTGGATTTCCCGATGAATCGACAAATTGTATACTTCCAGGAGTAGTCCAGGCCGTACCATCATATCCTATTCCCGTTAATAGATTGCCATTACTGTCGACCATAAACCCATTTTTGTCAATGTAAAAAATACCATTTCTTGTATAGACGCTTTTTTTACTCGCATCTGTTACTTGAAAGAACCCATTCCCCTGAATGGCCAGGTCCAGAGTACGCCCAGTTCCCTGCAGCGCGCCCTGGCCCATATTAGTGCCTATTCCTGCGACTATAATACCAGTACCAACCTGGGACGGGTTGACTGAGCCGGCCCCAGAGGCACCTCCCGTTGGAGCGCTGGGCGACTTAATCATCTGATAGACCATATCCTGGAAGTTGGCCCGCTGGCTTTTAAAACCGGTGGTGTTCACATTAGCAATGTTGTTGCCGATGACATCCATGCGGATCTGGTGGTTTTTCATGCCGGATACACCGGAGAAAAGGGATCTGATCACTTGTTCTCTCCTCCTTTGGTTCCCTTTAAGATTTTAAAAATTCCAGATACCGGATTCATTCACCATGAACCCTGAACCGTGGATTGCTTCTAGAATTCCATTAACCATTAACCACCGGCCGCAGTCAGATGGGCCGGGACTGTTTTTTCTCCTCAATTGTTCCCCAGTTGCATTTACCAGCATTTTGACTCTTTTTGAATACCCACCTACCGCTTCAGATCGATGGTTTCCCGGAGCACTTCGTCGGAGGTGGTAAATACTTTTGCGTTAGCCTCGTAGCCGCGCTGGGTGACGATCAGGTTGCCCAGCTCATTGGCCAGGTCGACGTTGGCCATTTCCAGGCAGCCGGAAAGGATGATGCCCAGGCCGTTTTGGCCGGGTTTCTTTTCAGACTGCATTTCCCCCGCCGGGTTTGGTTTGACATCTTTGTTGTAGGCAAACAGGTTGCCGCCGACTTTTAACAAACCATTCGGATTGGTGAAATTAAACAGGCCGATTATGTTTGATTCATCCGTGCTGCCGTCGCTGTAAGTAACGTTTACTTTCCCGTTACTGGCAATCGAAATGGTATCAATCAGCTTGCTCGCCGACACATTGAGGTGGATTGGCTGTTCGCTATCGTTTACCAGTTTAAGGCCATCTGCATTAATCAGGTAGCCTTCTTTGTCGACGGAGAAAGAACCTTCCCGGGTGAAAAACAGTTCTTCTTTTGCATTTCCGCCATCTCTTTTCACGCCAAAAAAACCGTTCCCGCTGATGGCCAGGTCCAGCGGGCGCCCGGTGGATTGCAGCGGCCCCTGGGCAAAGTTGGTAACCACGTTGGCCAGGGTGACGCCCAGACCCAGCTGAGCAGGATTGGTTTGGGCGGTGGCGGCCCGCATTGTCCGGTAAAGGGAATCCTGGAAATTGGCCTGCGCCGTTTTAAAACCAGCGGTATTGATATTGGCAATGTTATTGCTTAAAACGTCCATCCGCGTCCGGTGGTTGAGCATACCGGACAGGCTGGTGTAAATCGCCTGAATCATTTCGCCGAACCTCCTTAACTTTTTGCCGGTTAATCCGCTTTCCAAACTGCAGGCAGCTTGAGCGCTGCGGCGGCCGTTCAACCGGCTTTAAAAACAGTTCCCGATCTTTACTTTACCGCCTCGGTCGTTCGGCGGTTTTGGCGGCCCCCTTGGCAGGACCGGCCGCTTTTCCAAATCCGTTACTTAATGATGATTGCCCCGTCGATCTTGGTGAAAAGGCGTCCGGCAGCTGCAGCGCTGTCCAGGGCGGTAACCACCGTCCGGTTTTTCACGCTGGTGACCAGGGTCAGGTCGCCGTAAATGATCAGCGAATCTTTCACCCCCTTGGCCGCGGCCTGCTCCACCGCCCGGCCGATTTTTTGCAAATCGGCGTCACTCAAGGCGATCTTGCGTTCCAGCAGCCGTTTTTGGGCGTGGGCCGAAAGTTTTAAAGTGCTGATTTCCCGGTGGAGCACTTCCCGGAAAGAACCTGTTCGCCCGGCCGCCGTTTGGCGTTGCGGGGCCGCCGGCCGGGAGGCCGGAACAGGCGCGATCTCCAGTAAGAAACCTCCCATTTTGACGTTCATCAGCCTAAGATCTCCTTTACTGTCCCGTAGTCATAGGAAATGCCATCAATGACCAGCCGGATGCCTTCCTCGCCGATGACAACCTTCTCCACCGCCCCGCGGACATCCTGCCCGTCCGGCCCGGCTACCGCTACCTGCTTGCCCACCAGGCCGGCACTCAAGGAAAGCTCCTGCGCCTTCAAGAGCATTTCCATGCTCTTGCTCAGGTTAAACAACTGTTCCATGGTCGTCAGTTCCACTACCTGGGAGATGAACTGGTTGCTGTCCTGCGGAGCCAGGGGGTTCTGGTAGCGCATCTGAGCGACCAGAATTTGCAAAAAGGCATCCTTATCCAGCTTTTGTTTCGGTGGTTCGGTTTTTTCCGGAGTGGCATAGATATTCCCGACGTTTCCGACGGCACCTGCTTCCATTGTTATCCCACCTTTTTCGCGAATGTTAAATAAACAAGTTGACGCTCCCGTATCCCGGCAGCGGTCCGGTTTCCGGCCCGGGGCCGGGAAGGTCAGTTTCCTGCCCCGGGCCGCCGCTTTGGCGGGGGTAGTTATAACCCGCCTGCTCGTAATTTTCCCGGAGCAGGAATTCGCTTTCCTGTTGGCCGACAGAAACAGACGCGTTCTGCAGGTGCAGGTTCTGGCCGGCCAGGGCTTCCCGCAGTTGCGGCAGGGAATTTTCAATTGCTTCCCTGACCTGCGCGCTACTGGTCTGAAAATAAGCGCTAA